>NZ_FXYI02000001.1:0-67475 GCF_900184915.1 Clostridium sp. HV4-5-A1G
ATATATAGCTGAAAAAAATAATAAATTAATAAAATTTTAATATTGCTATTGATAAATTGATTAAAACTTAGTATTATATAAATAAGTTTTTTTTAAAACCCCGGGGAGTAAGGTTTTTTATATTTATAACATTAGATCTTAAAATTGAGGAGGTATTTTTTTATGAATAGTATAAACGGAGCAGATACTGTGTTTGTAATAATATGCGCAGCATTAGTAATGATAATGACTCCGGGATTAGCTCTATTTTACGGAGGAATGGTAAGAGGGAAAAATACTCTAGATAGTACTCTCCATAGCTATTCGGCATTGGCGGTAATATCTATTCAATGGATACTCATAGGGTATACACTGTGCTTTGGGACAGATATAGGTGGATTGATAGGGGGCTTTAATTTTGCAGGATTGAAGGGAGTCGGTTTTGCACCAAATGCAGATTATGCAGGTACGATCCCACAACAGGTTTTTATGCTGTTTCAGCTTATGTTTGCCATAATAACTCCTGCACTTATATCCGGTTCTATTGCAGAAAGAATGAAATTTACACACTGGATAGTATTTTTAATATGTTGGACAACGTTGGTTTATGATCCAATTGCTCACTGGGTGTGGGGTGCAGGAGGATGGCTGAAAAATCTTGGAGCACTGGATTTTGCAGGTGGTAATGTAGTTCACATAAGTTCAGGTGTGTCCGGACTTATTGCAGCATTGATGCTTGGAAAAAGGAGAAATGTGGGAAAACCTAGCAATCTTCCAATAACCTGTTTGGGAGCTGCCATTCTCTGGTTTGGATGGTATGGGTTCAATGCAGGAAGTGCACTTGCTATAAATGATGTGGCGGTGAATGCTTTTATCACTACCAATACTTCTGCAGCAGCTTCGGCCATAAGCTGGAGTATTTGTGAATTTGCCTATAGAAAGAAGATAACTTCTCTCGGAGTTGCCAGTGGAATAGTCGCAGGTCTTGTAGCTATAACTCCAGGTGCTGGTTTTGTCAGTCCTTTAGCTTCATTGATCATTGGGCTGGTAGGAGGAGCTGTATGTTATTCATGTATTACTTTCGTTAAAGCTAAATTGGGATATGATGATGCACTTGATGCTTTTGGCTGTCACGGTGTAGGTGGAATATGGGGAGGAATTGCCACTGGAATATTTGCCTGGAAAGCAATCAATTCAGCTGGTGCAAGTGGATTGATTCATGGTAATCCAAAATTGCTGGGAATTCAGATAATAGCTGTTTTGTCCAGTGTGGTGTACTCTGCGGTTGTCACGTTTATTATAATAAAGGTAATTAATGCCGTGAGCAGCATAAGAGCAGGTGAAAAAGAAGAACAGGTAGGTTTGGATGTCACGGAACATGGTGAAGAGGCTTATGGCGGAATTCAGATGTAGAAAATATTATGAATATAGTTGATAGGCCTTGGCAGAATGATGTAAAATTTATATATGGGTGTAAATTATGTTTAATAAGGAGGTAAAATAATGGCTGATAAACTTACTAAAGTGGATATCATTACATCTAAGGGCAAGTTTGAAGAACTGAAAAAAGCCCTGGGAGACATTGGAATTTCGGGAATGACAGTTACCAACGTGTTAGGATGCGGAATGCAAAAGGGACATAAGGAATATTATAGGGGCCTTACCATGGACATAAATTTAGTACCGAAAGTAAAGATTGAGATAGTGGTCTGTGAAGTGCCTGTGGATCTGGTAGTGGAAACTGCTAAAAAAGTGCTTCATACAGGAGAAATGGGCGATGGAAAAATATTTGTCTACAATGTGGAAAATGTTATACGTATAAGTACGGGAGACGAGGGAAGAGTAGCTCTGCAGTACAGTGATAAAGATAAATAAAGTGGAAGAGCTGAGGGTTGTTTCAATAAAATTTTGAAACAATCCTTTATTTTTTACCCTGGATTTTGACAGAGTACTGTATTGAAATAAATGCTGCTTTTGATACAATAGATATAATACCATTACTTGGTATATAAATAGGGAGGGATAAGGATGAGTGAACTGTTGTTTCAAAAAGACAGCTATTTGAAGGAATTTAAATGCAGCATTTCTGAAGTAAATAAAACCGAAAATGCAGTTGTACTTGATAGAACCGCATTTTACCCTGCTGGCGGGGGTCAGCCCTATGATACAGGGATTTTAGAAGGAGAGTCAAATGTATACACTGTTGAAAGAACTAAAAAGATAGGGGATTCTGTATACCACTATATAAATGGGAGACTTCCAGAACCCGGTCAAACTTGTATGGGGAAGATAGACTGGGACCGCCGGTATAAACTTATGAGGACACATACTGCCATGCACATTTTATGTGCTGTTGCGTGGAGGGATTATAAAGCTAAAGTGACCGGCGGAGATATGGACTGCCTAAGTGCGAGGATGGATTTTGAATTCGAAAATTTTAACAGAGAATTAGTGGATGAAATTGAAAAGAAAGCTAATGAAGAAATAAAATGTAGGAGAGATATCAGGGTTAATTTTCTTGAAAGAGAAGAAGCTCTCAAGATTCCAGATTTAATAAAAACAAAAGAAGATCTTCTTCCGAGAGGTATTGATAAAATAAGGACTGTTGAAATTGAAGGATTGGATCTTCAGGCGGATGGGGGCACCCATGTAAAAAATACTGCAGAGGTCGGCAGTATAAAAGTAGTTAGGTTTAAAAGTAAGGGGAGAATAAATAAGAGAATATATGTGGAGATAGAGGATTAAGATATAATAGAAGGGGGTTATAGATTATGAAAATAGATAAGTGTATCAAGGAAGTTGAAAGGGACAGCAGAGTTGTTTCCAGGGCCTGTAGAATTCCATACTTTCCGTTAGTTGTAGAAAGCATAGAAGGATCCACTGTAAAGGACATAGATGGGAATGAATATATAGATCTGCTGTGCAGTGCCGGTTCAATAAATGTAGGGGGAGCCAATGAAAATGTCAAAAAATCCATAATTGAACAGGTGAATAAATATGTCCACTATACTCCTGCATATCTTTACAACAAACCTATGATTGATTTGGCAGAAAAACTTGTAAAAATTACGCCCGGGGAATTTCCCAAAAGGGTTGCCTTTGGGCTTTCGGGTTCAGATGCCAATGACGGAGCTATTAAATTTGCCAGGGCTTATACTGGAAGAAGCTCCATAATCACTTTTATTGGAGCCTATCACGGTGTTACTTATGGATCCATGTCCATGTCTGCAATTACCACAAAGATGAGAAGAAAACTCGGACCTTTTTTACCTGGGGTTTACAGCTTCCCCTATCCTAACTGTTATAGATGTAATTACGACAAAAAAGAAAACTGCTGTAATTTGGAGTGCCTCCACCAGATTCAAATTGCCTTTGACAGCTATTTGCCTTCTGATGAAGTGGCGGCAGCGGTAATTGAGCCCATTCAGGGAGATGCTGGAATTATAGTTCCTCCCGGAAGATATATGAAAAAGCTCTATGAACTGTGCGCTCAAAATGGAATTTTGTTTATAAGTGAAGAGGTCCAGCAGGGTTTCGGCCGTACCGGTAAGTGGTTTGGCATTGAAAATTTTGACATAATCCCGGATGCAGTTATTCTTGGAAAATCCATAGGCGGAGGACTGCCCTTAAGTGCGATTGTAGGAAGGGAAGAGATAATGCAGAGCCTTGATCCTCCTGCCCATACATTTACAACAGCTGCCAATCCTGTATGCTGTTCCTCTGCTGTCAGTGCTATAGACGTAATTTCCCAAGATGGATTTTTAGAACATGTTAATGAAATAGGAAATTTTGCAAGAAATTATTTGAATAATTTGAAAGATGAATGTCCTATTATAGGAGATGTGAGAGGGATTGGATTATCCATAGGGGTGGAACTGGTCAAGGATAAAATGAGCAAGGAGAAAAATACGGAAGCCACCTTGAAGATATGTTACAGGTGTTATGAAAAGGGAGTTATCCTCATATCTCTAAATGGAAATGTACTTAGAATTCAACCGCCTCTGATTATTACGAAGGATGAAATGTTTAAAGCCCTGGAAATTATAAAATCCTCCATTGAAGATTATCTGCAGGGAAATATACCAGATGAAGTACTGAATACCATAAAGGGATGGTAATAAAAAATGTCTCTGGAATTCAGTTCCGGCTTTTGTGGTGAATCTCTGTAATAAAAGTACTTGAAAGTAAAAAGCCCGCTTATCACAGGGATTTTTTGATTTTCAAGTACTCTGCTTTATTTTTCGTAGAAAATAAGTGCTGGTTTTCTTCTGGGAGGTTTCTGATTTTTTTGCTTCTCATCGGGATAGCCGGCTATCATGGTGCTTACCAGTTTGTAGGAATCGGGTACATTGTGTTTTGATTTGAATTCAGGAGTACTGCATATACATTCTGCAAATCCAATCCAGCAGGTTCCCAGACCGAATTCTTTGGCAGAGAGCATGATATTGCCTGCTGCCAGGGAGCAGTCATAAGTACACCAGTGTGAAGATGTGTCACCGTAAATTACTATTACACAGGGAGCACCGTAAAAAACGCTGAAGTTTTCATCTTTAAGCCAGTTTTCATATTGTTTGAAATAAGGATAATCTGCTATGTTTTCCACCAGATATTTCTTGATTTCATCCGATAGGGATTTTATTTCCCCTTTGTCTGTTATGACTACAAATCCCCAGGGCTGGCCGTAGGAACCGGTAGCAGCTTTTGTCCCGAGCGTGATTAATTCATGAATTGTATTTGAATCCACCTCCTGATCCTTAAAGGATCTTGTACTTCTTCTTGTATTTATTCTTTCAATGATATTCATAATAGGACTCCTCTCCATGGTATAAAACAGTTTCTTCTTATATTGAATGATACTTAAATATGAAACCATTGTCAACTATTTAAACACCTTAGGGTTTTGGCTGCTCCCCATTTATTATAGATTGATAGCATTATATATGATAAAATACATATTGTGAGTGAAAAAGTTAAAGCTTCAGTTTCTGCAAGTTTGTATATTTGAAATGTATTATATACGTTAAAGAAAGGGAGAAGATGAATTGAGATATAAATATGTACTTTTTGATTTAGATGGAACTCTGACGGACTCCAAAGAGGGGATAACAAAGTCGGTACAATATGCCCTGGGAAAATATAATATTGCTGTAGAGAATTTGGATTTACTTGAAGTCTTCATAGGCCCACCGCTTAAGGATTCATTTATGCAGTATTACAATTTTAGTGAAGAACAGGCGCTTCATGCAATTGGATATTACAGGGAATATTTTGAGACAAAGGGAATATTTCAAAATAAAGTGTATGAAAACATTGAAGGCCTTTTGAAAAAGCTGAAGAAGTTGAAATTGAATTTGATAGTAGCTACTTCAAAACCCACGGAATTTGCCAAAAGGATATTGAAGCATTTTAATTTATATTCATATTTTGACACTGTTGTCGGCAGCAATTTAGATGGGACAAGATGTAAAAAAGGGGAAGTGATCGGGTATATCATAGATAAGTATAATATAGGCGATAACCGGCAGGTAGTTATGGTGGGTGACAGGAGGCATGATGTCATAGGGGCATTGGAAAATGGCATAGATTGTATAGGAGTTGCTTATGGATATGGTTCTGTTGAAGAACTTAGAAATGCAAAGGCAGCTTATATTGTTCATGATGTGAATGAACTATTTCAAAGAATTATTTCCGTGTAGGAAATAGTTCTATTTTATTTAGATCTGCAGTGCCTGGATGGTACCGAAAAAACTTGAAAAATATTACCATATTTAAAGGCTTAAAATAGCTAATTTATATATTAGATTGAGGTTTGCCGGGAAATGTTGGCGATACCTCTATAAGCACCGTAGATATTGGCACTTGTTACTAAATCACCTGTATTAAGTGCAGGTACTACAGGAATTGAATATGTCTTATTAATATTCAGTGATTCGTCAGTCGAATTAATATATTCATCTGAAACATAATATTTATCAATGGTACCATTACTTCTTGTTATAACTAATTCTATCATTACTACGAATATGGAATGCCGTTCAGTTGCTCCGGTTGCTGTGACTTCGGTTAGGCTGGGATTTGAAGGAACTGGAGAAGTAACAGGGTTATGGCTATTAACTATTTGTACTGATAGATGGAAATCATGATTGCAATGCGGTTTGTCATTTTGTGTGGTATCGTTATGTTTATAAGTGATAGTTATAAAAGGAACTATCTGTTGTTTTGTTGATAATGCCGAGCCAAAACTTGCTACAGAGTTGTTCCATATACTGGAAACCATTATACCCTTGTTTGATGAAGCGTTTTTAATCCATGGAGAAACTATATGAGTTATATCTATAGTAACTGCTGATTTGGATGTCATTGGATAAAACTTAATTCCGTTAAATTTATCTGCTGATGGAATTCTAGAATAAGTAGTGTATAAGCTAAAATGGTCATATATTGGATATATTATAAATTCAATACTTTTATCGTTATGAAAACTATCACATTTAAATAATGTTAATTCAGCTTTGGTTGCTATAATATTATTTGGTAATGAAGAGATATTGAAATAAAGTAAACCATGATACTCAAAATTGCCATCACATCCTACAATTATCCTGTAGTCTTGAATATTTCCATTTGGAATTTTATCAGTTAATGTGAGGCTTTTACTTGCTGGAATCATAAATGTATCCAAGGATATTACCTCCAATCTAAAATGAATATGATAGATGACCAATAACATTTTCATGCCTTGGCCATCTATATTATTATATTATGACTGAACTATTTCAGCTTTTAATGACCCATAACTTGTTAACGTTACAGTTTCGCCTGTTTCTAATTTTGGAACAATTGCAAGGTTAAGAGTGTCATTGACATCTAATGGAGTTGTACCTGCTGAATTGTCATAAACAGTAGCAATAGAGAAGTACTCATGACTTGAGTCAGTCCTAAGAACATCTAATTGAATTGCTTCAACGAAACTAGTTCCTGCGGGTACAGTCCCTGTTACTGTAACTAATTGCCCAGAAGCAGTCTGTGGTGTATCAAAATCTACTGGCAATGCAGCCATATATTATTCACTTCCTTCGTTTTCATTTATTATAGATATAAACTTTTGTCTAATAAATATAGTATTTAGAATTTATGAAATTGTTACTGGGTAAATTTAAATGCAAATATCACAGTCCTATTGACAGAGAGAAAATTCAAAATTATAATAAAAATAGATTAACTAGTTAATAAAAATTTGATTGTTAAACATTTGGTAATTGAAGATCTTTTATTCTAATTTAACTGCCTGAACGTAAAAAGCTCATAGGAGGCGATCTAATGAAAAACGTGTATGCAGTTAAAGGTAATATTATTTTCACCAAAGCCTTTGGTAAATTTGAAGTGCTTGAAAATGGATATATTGTTGTCGAGGGTAAACTTGTTAAAGGTGTTTGTGGACATCTTCCTGAAGAATTCAGCGGAGTGAGGATTGTGGATTATGGGGACTCACTTATAATTCCGGGATTTGTTGATCTCCATCTACATGCATCCCAGTATGGCAATCTGGGACTTGGAATTGACAAGGAGTTGATGCCGTGGCTTGAAACCTATACGTTCCCTGAAGAAGCAAGGTATTCTGATATAGAATATGCGAAAAAAGTGTACTCAGCTTTGATAAGGGAATTATGGAGGTATGGCACTACTAGATGCTGTATCTTTGCAACTATGCATAAGGATTCCACTAAACTCCTTATGGATTTGCTCGCACAATCTGGATTGTCGGCTTACGTGGGAAAGGTGAATATGGATAGAAACTCTCCCGAATATCTGGTGGAAGACACGAAAAATTCAATAGAGGATACAGAAGAAATATTAAAAGAGTATTTAAGCAAATATGAACTTGTAAAACCCATTATCACTCCGAGATTTGTTCCAAGCTGCAGTCCTAAATTGTTAAAGAGTCTGGGGAATTTGGCCAGGGAGTACAGGGTACCGGTGCAGTCTCATCTGTCTGAAAATTGTGATGAAATCAATTTTGTAAGAAAACTGCATCCCGATCATGATAACTATGCAAGCGTATATGAAAGTGCTGGACTTTTTGGAGAGATGCCTACTGTCATGGCCCACTGCATTCTGGTAGATGAAGATGAAATTGAACTGATGAGGAAAAATAACGTATTTGTAGCTCACTGCCCGCTGTCAAACTGCAATTTGTCAAGCGGTATTGCACCCATTAGAAGGCTTGTTTCCAGAGGCATTCCTGTAGGGCTTGGGAGTGACATATCCGCTGGAAATAGTCTTTCCATGATGAATGTAATCGTAAACAGCGGCCAGGTGTCCAACCTGAAATGGCTTAAAAGCAGCAGAGTAGATAAACCTCTTACTACGGCGGAATTGTTCTACATGGCCACTAAGGGAGGGGGAAAATTTTTTGGAAGGGTAGGAAGCTTTGAAAGGGGATATGAATTTGATGCCCTTGTCATTGATGACAGCAATCTATCTATATTCAGATCTTTGTCTTTAGAGGAAAGATTGCAGAAGTTTATCTATACAGGGGATGACAGAAATATAAAAGTGAGATATGTAAGCGGAAGGGAGGTAAAGGAACCAATACTCTATTAATTATAATTTTATTAGGGGGAATTTTATATGGAAACCAACGTTGAAAGACAATCTTTTCTGGAGTCGTTTTTTAAACTGAAAGAAAACAATACAAATGCTAAGACGGAAATCATTGCGGGAATTACCACCTTTATTACAATGGCCTATATAATATTTGTAAACCCAAGTGTGCTGAGGGTGGCAGGCATGAATTCAGCTGGTGTGGTGGGTGATGCAGCTTCAAAATTTGCTGTAGGCAGTGATCCTATTGTGTCTGCTGTATTTGTGGCAACTTGTCTGGCTGCTGCTATTGGAACTTTTATAATGGGATTCTATGCCAATCTGCCTTTCGCGCAGGCTCCGGGAATGGGGCTCAACGCATTCTTTACTTACACTGTATGTCTTACACTTGGATTTACCTGGCGTCAGGCATTGGCTGCAGTACTTACTTCAGGTATCTTGTTTATAATTATTACTGTTACTTCCATACGAGAAAAGATTGTAGATGCCATACCGGAGAATTTGAAATATGCCATGTCAGCAGGTGTGGGACTCTTTATTGCACTTATCGGACTGAAGAGCGGGGGAATAATAGTTTCAAATAAATCGACCCTCGTTGGTTTTGGAAATTTTGCAGATCCAGGTACTCTCCTTACTATAATAGGGGTTCTGGTAATTGGAGTACTCATGGCTAGAAATGTGAAAGGATCTATTTTACTTGGTATTGTTATAACCACTATTCTGGGTATACCCTTTAAGATCACTTCACTTGCGAATCTGCATGTATTCAGTGCTCCTCCTTCACTGGCCCCTACTTTTGCCTCATTTGACTTTGCAGGCCTTCTGACAAAAGGTGGAACTACTGTAGCCAGTGCAATACTCAGCTTTGTAATGGTTGTAATAACCATCTGCCTTGTGGATCTCTTTGATACCATAGGTACCCTTGTTGGAACTGCTACAAAAGCTGGAATGATAGATGAAAATGGAAAAGTGATCAGGATGAAAAAAGCCCTTATATGTGACGCTGTAGCTACAACTGCAGGTTCATTTCTAGGGACGAGTACTGTGGGAACTTATGTAGAATCCACTGCAGGTGTCACAGAAGGTGGAAGAACTGGACTCACGGCTGTAACAGTAGGTATATTGTTTATACTTTCGCTGTTTTTTTCAGGCCTCGTAGGTGTAGTTCCTGCACAGGCTACGGCACCGGCACTTATTATAGTGGGAGCTCTGATGATGGGTGTAATCAAAAATATAGATTTCAATGATTTTACAGAGGCACTTCCGTGTTTCTTTGCCATTTCACTTATGGCTTTCAGTTATAGTATAGCCAATGGAATTGCAGTTGCCATGATCGTTTATCCTGTGGTAAAAATAGCTACTGGCAGGTATAAGGAGCTTAATCCCATAGTGTATATACTTGGAATATTGTTTGTACTGAGATTTATAATGCTGCCTTTTGAATGATGGCGTGTACGGCAGTTTAGGGGGAATAAGACATAACTTTCCCCGGAAATTATTTTTATTTCTTGGAAAGAAGGAGTCTTGATGGGTAGTATTATAATAATTGTGGTTTCATTTTTAATAGCTTTTATAATTACTACCATTGTTGGAATATCCGGTATTGGCGGCATTTTGCTGTTTGGTGTACTGGATTCGATATTTGTTTTACTTGGAATTTATTTTATGAAAAAAAATAATTCAAACAATGATGGCAGTGAGCATGTTACAGTGAATTCTGAACGTTATATGGAAGACAATGAGATAAAAGATTATTTTAAAAATATTTTATATAATTCTGTAAAACTGAATAATACCTTGCAGAACATCAAGGCATCTGCTGAAGAATGTGGAAAAGCAGCGGAACAGGTTGCTCAAAATACCCAGAGTATTGTTGACCAAAATGGCTCTCAGATGGATGTGGCTGATGAGACAACTGATAAATTCAAGAAAATTGGAGAGATGGTTATAAGCTCATCCTCATTTGTAAAAAAGACAAATGAAACAGTACAGCACTCCAGGGAAATTTCCAAAGAGGTTGGTGAGTCCGTAAAAGATGTGGTCAATACTATGGACAAGATAAAAAGTACTTCTTATGATACCCGGGGCAAAATGAAAATGTTAGATGATAGATCCAAAAAAATAGGAGATATTGTAGTCTTTATCACAAATATAGCTAAACAGACAAATCTGCTTGCATTGAATGCTACTATTGAAGCGGCCCGGGCAGGTGAACACGGGAAGGGGTTTGCAGTAGTGGCAGATGAAGTTCGTAAATTGGCGGAGCAGTCAAATGATGCAGCTTCTCAAATAAACGGCATCATTGGGGAGATCAAAAAAGACATAAAATCTTCCTCAGGTTCTGTTTTTCAGGTTACGAATTATGTTGCAGAAGGTGCCGATGTCATAGGTAATATGAAAAAATCATTAGATGAAATGTTCCAGGCTTTTGAGATAAATGCAGAAAATATACAGCATATTCAAAGTATAATTCAACAGATAGATAAAAACTGTGAGGCGGTGCTTTCTATTACGGAGAGAAATCAGGAGATGGTACATAAAACTGCCTCTGACACAGAGCAAATTTCTGCGGCTTCACAGGAGCAAAACGCCTCTATAGAAGAAATAAACAGCAGTATTCAGGTAATAACCCAACTTTCGGAAGAGACCAAACAGTATGTTGCTTCTGCAGTAATGGATAAACTTATGTATAAAAAGACACTTCAGCTAAAAGAAAAATATAATGAGCTGAATGAGAAAAATGTTGATACCATGGACAAACTGGCAGGGGAGCTTGGAGTGGATGAGATCGATGTATGCAGCAGTGACGGAGTGATATGTTTTTCCAATATAGAAAGTGCGCTGGATCTTAATTTATATGAATTGATACTTGAGAATAAAAAACAGGATATCAGAAAATATTTATTTGAGGATAAAAATAAATATTATGTTACTCCCCTGGAAATGAGTGCCCAGACTAAAAAGTTATTTAAATTTATGATTGTTCCGGATTATGAGAGGAGGCTCCTCTATCAGGTAGCACTGTCCTATGATTCCCTGTTCAAGTTACTGGATTGATTTTTTTGATTTAGCCCGAGAATCATTTCACGATCAATAGCCATTATTGACACAGAATGTGTGGAAAATTATAATGAAAATAGATTAACTGGTTAGTAAAAATCGTGAAAAGAGGTAATAGGGATGCTGAATATTCTCATAAAAAATGGACTTGTTGTAGATGGAACGGGCAATGATGCCTATAATGCGGATATAGGAATTTTAGATGACAAAATAGTGGAAATATCAGAAAATATACATGATTCTGCAGATAAAATTATCGATGCCTCTGGACTCATAGTGGCTCCGGGCTTTATTGATGTCCACAGTCACAATGATCTGGTGACTTTTATGAGTGAGAAAATTCGAGGCTTGAAACTGATGCAGGGAGTTACCACGGAACTTGTAGGACAGTGCGGTCTGGGAGTTGTACCCTGTGTACACGGGAAAGACCGTGGGTGGAAAAGTTATATCAAGGGAGTGGTGGGAGATCCCGATTTGAAATGGAGCTTTCATGATGTCGATGAATATATGGATAAGATTTCTTCCAGGGGCTTGAAAAACAACTATGGTATGCTTATTTCACAGGGTGCCGTAAGAGTAAATACCGTCGGATTCAGCAGTAAAATACCTGATACCGGTGAACTTCAGCAGATGTGTGATATAGTAGAGGATGCTATGAAGAAAGGTGCCTTTGGAATGTCTCTTGGACTGCAGTATGTGCCTGGTATTTTCAGCCGCGAAGATGAGTTGATTGCCCTGTGCAGGGTTGTAGAAAAGTATGATGGAATTGTCATGGTTCATGTCAGAAACCACGATAATACCATGAAGAATGCTTTGAGGGAAATTATAGACATAGCATTGAGATCAGGGGTAAGGCTTCAGGTTTCTCATATGAGATCTTATGCATCCAAAGAGCTTGGATGCAGTGCAGGGTCGCTCATTGAAATTGTAGAAAAAGCAGTTAAAGCAGGAGTAAATATTACTTTTGACGAACATCTTTACCTTTCGGGGAGCACCTTGATGACCCAGCTTCTGCCGCCCTGGATTACGGAAAAGGGAAAAGACAGGCTCATTGACATGTTAAAGGATGAGAAATGTCTGGATAGAGTAAAAAGTGAAATTGAGGATACTTCCGTCAGCTATGCAGGCTGGGATAATTACAGCGCAGTAGCAGGCTGGGATGGAATACTCATTACCTCGGTGAAAAAACCTGGGAACCTGAAATATATAGGAAAAACTGTAGGGGAAATTTCCAGAGATTTAAATGTTCATCCGGTGGACTTTATAGCAGGGCTTATTATTGAAGAAAATGCAGGAGTTGGGATAGTGACTTTAAATATATTTTCAGAAGAGGATACCCTTGAACTTATAAAACATCCTCTTCAGATGGTGGGATCCGACAGCATACCTGCAGGAGTGCCCCATCCCCGTCTATATGGGAATTATCCCCTCTTCATAGGCAAATTTATAAGGGATAAGAAGGTCCTGAGTCTTGAGCAGGGGATATATAAATGTACCCTTTTTCCGGCAGTGACCCTGGGATTGAAGGACAGGGGGAAGCTTGCCGAGGGGAAAACAGCTGATATAACTGTGTTTGATTTTGATGAAATTGAGGGATATGAGGATTATAACAATTCCAGGAAAGAGCCTGCGGGCATAAAATATGTTGTACTGAATGGCAAAGTTGCTGTAGAAAATGGAAACTTATGCAAAAGGGATTATGGTCGGGTTATCAGACATTGTAAATGTTTTATTTAAATATTGACAAAGTAAAGATGATATTATAATATTAGATTAACTAGTTAATTTATTAAAATAATTCTTAACTGAAACCTGTAAAGGCTGAGGTTGGAAAATATAATAGATGGATGGGGGAGATTTAATATGGCTTTAAATGTAAATAGTGAAAAAATATTAAAGTTGGCAGAAAAATATAAACCTGAAATATCCAGGTTCTTGAGGGACATGGCTGCAATTCCAAGTGAGAGCTGTGGAGAGAAAAAGGTGATACTCAGAATAAAAGAGGAAATGGAAAAAGTAGGATTTGACAAGGTGGAAATAGATCCTATGGGAAATGTCCTTGGATATATAGGACATGGGGAACACATTATTGCTATGGATGCCCATATAGATACGGTTGGAATAGGGGACAGAAATCTTTGGGACTATGATCCCTATGAGGGATATGAAGACGACAAGATCATAGTTGGAAGAGGTGTGTCTGACCAGGAAGGTGGAATGGCCTCCATGGTTTATGCAGGGAAAATAATTAAAGAACTGGGACTGGAAGATGACTATACCCTTATAGTAACAGGTACTGTTCAGGAGGAAGATTGTGATGGGCTTTGCTGGCAGTATATAATCAATGAGGACAAGGTAAAACCTGAATTTGTCGTACTTACAGAACCTTCTTCAACTAATATATACAGGGGTCACAGGGGAAGAATGGAGATAAAAGTTACTACCCACGGTGTAAGCTGTCATGGTTCCGCACCGGAAAGGGGAGACAATGCAATATTCAAAATGGCTCCTATATTGAATGAATTGAAGGATTTAAATGAAAGGCTTATAGATGATCCATTCCTTGGAAAGGGAACTTTGACTGTATCTGAAATCTTCTTCTCCTCACCTTCAAGATGTGCTGTGGCAGATGGATGTACAATTTCCATAGATAGAAGGCTTACCAACGGTGAAACCTGGAAATATGCAATTGAACAAATCAAGGAGCTGCCCTCTGTTAAAGCTGCAAAAGCTGATGTAGAAATGTACACTTACGAAAGACCTTCCTATACGGGGCTTAAATACCCAACTGAATGTTTCTTCCCAACCTGGGTGCTGCCGGAAGATCACAAGGTATGTCAGAATGCGGTGAACTGCTACAGGGATTTATTTAAAAGCGAACCAAAAGTAGACAAGTGGACGTTTTCTACAAATGGAGTTTCAATAATGGGAAGGTATAATATACCGTGTATTGGATTTGGACCTGGTCACGAAGATCAAGCCCATGCACCAAATGAAAAGACATGGAAGGATGAACTGGTAAAATGTGCTGCCATGTATGCACTTATCCCGGTAACTTATGTGAATAAATTTGCTGATAAATAGAATTATAACTTGTAGGACACATATTAATTTAAATATAAAATTTGTGGAGGAATATGTATAATGGGATTTTGTAAATTGGTTATAGCATTAGGGGGAAATGCACTTCAGGAAGCCGGGGCTCCTGCCACAGCTGAGGCACAACTGGAAGTGGTAAAAAAAACTTGTGAATATATTGCAGATATAAGCTGCAAGGGATATGAAATTGCAATAGTCCATGGGAATGGTCCCCAGGTTGGAAGAATTCTCATGGCTTCCAAAGCTGCGGAAAATATCACACCGCCTATGCCCTTTGATGTATGTGGCTCCATGAGTCAGGGTTATATAGGATATCATATACAGCAGTCCCTGAGAAGGGCACTTGATAAGAGAAACAAGAAAGTACCTGTAGTGACTCTTATAACTCAGGCAGTAGTTGATAAGGATGATCCTGCCTTTAAAAATCCCACTAAGCCTATAGGAGCCTTTTATACCAAAGAGGAAGCTGACAAGCTTAAGACTGAAAAGGGATATGTGATGAAAGACGACTCTGGAAGAGGATGGAGAAGGGTCGTAGCTTCACCGGTTCCGAAGAGGATAGTAGAACTTCCTGCCGTCAAGGTGCTGTGGGATTCAACCATATGTGTGGCGGCTGGCGGGGGCGGTATTCCTGTAGTTGAACAAGAGGATGGCTCTTTAAAGGGTGTGGCAGCTGTTATAGATAAGGATCTGGCAGCTGAAAGATTAGCAGAAGATATGAATGCTGACATACTCATGATATTGACAGAGGTTGAAAAGGCAGCAATTAATTTTAATAAACCCAATCAGGTTGATCTGGGTCATATTACAGTGGCAGAGGCTGAAAAATATATGGGAGAAGGTCATTTTGCAGCAGGATCCATGTTGCCTAAAATAGAGGCTGCTGTTATGTTTGCAAAAGCCAATCCCTCTCATAAGGCGATAATCACTTCACTGTATAAGGCAGTAGATGCCCTGGAAGATAAAACAGGTACCATCATCACTTTAAATAAATAATGCCTATGCAGTCCATAATTATTCAATGGTGTTTTCATGAGACAAAGAAGATCCTTTGTCTCATGAAATTTTTTAGCCTTTATAATATTCTCTGGGAGAGAGGCCGAATACTTTTTTAAATGCCCTTAGAAAATTTGAGTAATCATTGAAGCCCGATTCCAGGCAGGCGTCTGTTATACTCATGCCTTTTTTTATCAACAGGTTGGACATAATAAGTCTTTTCTGAAGTATATAATTGTGTATTGTATACCCTGTCTGTTCCTTAAATTTGTGCATTAGATAATATTTGCTCATGTAGAATCTAGAGGAAATATAATCTATGGACAGATTCCCATTTAAGTTTTTATTTATATAATTTAAGATATTGCCTATATTTTCGTCATATTTTATATCGGGTAATTCCATTGGTTTTTTTTGACCTAAGAACAATCTGTTTACGTATACCATGAACTGTATGAAAAAGCATTCTACAAGCAATTTATAGCCAAATTCTCTGTGTTTTAAAGATGATTCCATGTTAAAAAGCAATTTTTTTATGTTACCGAGGTGTGCATTTTCTAGCCTGAGCAGGTTGAAACGCTGCTTCGATGCCATTTCAAAACAACTTGACAGATTGCATTTGTCATTGTGTCTTGCTAGAAAATTCGGGTTGATCCAGAAAATTATCCTCTCGTAAATTTTATTTGGATCTATTACGGCCTTGTGTATGTCGTTGCTGTTTATAAGAAGTATATCCCAGGGTTTTAATTTGTAGGAATTGCCCTCAATTAAATAGGTGGTATCACCGGACAGAAAGATCACTATCTTGCTGAATTCATGATAATGAAATTCAAAATCAATGGATTCTCTATTCTTTAGATGAAATATTTCAAAATCATTGTTGAGATAACCTTTTTTTATTTTTAGAATTTTATTTTCACACATTTACTCTTTCCCCTCAGTTACTATAATTATAGGTTAAAGCATTTTTTGCAATGTTTCAAGCATTTTTAGCACTAAAAACCGCAAAAAATTAGAATATAATAAAATATAGGTGAATTTTGTTTTCACGATATAAACGAAATTGTGGAGGTATTAGTTGATGAAGTCGTTTTTGAAAAATTACAAATTTTCTGCTCTATTGCTTGGTTCAATAATTTTAGGTGCAGTGGTAGGCATTTTGGGTGGACCTAAAGCTGTGGTATTAAAACCTTTTGGGGACTTATTTTTAAATCTGATGTTCATGATAATAATACCGCTGGTGTTTTTCAGCGTTACTTCTGCCATAGCCAATATGAAGGGAATGAAAAGACTTGGGAAGATCATGGCCAGTACGTTTTTTATTTTCCTTTGTACAGCTCTTATAGCTTCCGTAATAGGGTTCATAGGCGCACTTATTGTAAATCCAGCTAAAGGTATAGATTATAATACTTTGAAGAAGATCGTATCTACTGGCGGAGATGCAGCACAGCAGGTTAAGCAGGGAGGGATATTGGAACAGCTTGTGAATACTGTTACTGTCTCGGATTTTGCTTCATTGCTTTCCAAGAGCAATATGCTCCAGCTCATTGTATTTTCAGTACTTTTTGGAATTTCCACGGCTTTATTGGGGGAAAAGGCGGAACCTGTAACAAAGTTTTTGACGGCAGCTTCAGAAGTCACTATGAAAATGGTAAAAATAGTGATGTATTATGCTCCCATAGGTCTTGGATGTTATTTTGCTGCAGTAATAGGCTCTCTTGGCTCTCAAATACTTCAAGGCTATCTGCGGGTTTTCATCCTCTATGTGGTTCTGGCCGTAGTCTATTATTTTGGATTCTTTACCATATATGCTTTTATGTCCGGTGGAAAAAAGGCAATCAATATATTCTGGAAAAACGTGATAACACCCACTATAACTGCTCTGGCTACCTGCTCCAGTGCGGCAACTATTCCGGTTAATTTGGAATTCACAAAAAAAATGGGGGTACCTGATGATGTAGCGGAAACTGTAATTCCAATGGGCGCCAATATACACAAAGATGGATCTGCCATTGGAGGTGTCATGAAGATAACCTTTTTGTTCGCACTTTTTGGAAAAAGCATGACCAGTCCTTCAGCTGTATTGTCCATAATTTTTGTGGCATTTCTGGTAGGAGCTGTAATGGCGGCTATTCCAAGCGGCGGTATGATTGGTGAAATGCTCATTTTAAGTGTATATAGCTTTCCTCCAGAATTGCTTCCCATAATTGCAGTTATAAGTGTTATAATAGATGCACCGGCTACTGTATTGAATTCTGCGGGGAATACAGTATCAAGTATGATGATATCCAGGCTCGTAGAGGGAAAAAAGTGGCTTTGATTCAATGCACATTGTGCACTGTAATTGTAAATTGTGAATTGTAAATTGTAAATTGTGAATTGTAAATTGTAAATTGTGAATTGTAAATTGTAAATTGTGAATTGTCTAAGGGGGTGATACTAATATGGGTTATAAGGTTTTGCTGACTGAAAATATAGGCAGTGAAGGCAAAGAATATCTTAAAAAGTGCGGCTATGATATAAAGATAGCCTCTAGTGTAAGAGAGGATGTGCTTGCAAGGGAGGTCAGGGACTGTGATGCAGTGCTGGTCCGCATGGCTTCTATTACAGAAAATATCATAAATTCTGCACCTAAATTGAAGGTCATATCAAAATTTGGAGTTGGTGTGGACAATATAGATATTGAAGCTGCAGCTAAAAGGGGGATACAGATCACCAACTCCCCTGAGTCAAATAGAAATTCAGTGGCGGAGTATACTCTTGGGCTTATTCTGGCACTGGCTAAAAAGTTTTTTGTATATGACAGGGAATTGAGAGATGGAAATTTTGGTATAAGAAAGACTCTCGGCTGGGATCTTGAAGGAAAAGTTCTTGGAATCATAGGTATAGGCAGTATAGGGAAACTTGTCGCTTCCAAGGCATCTAAAGGATTTGGGATGAATGTCATAGGCTTTAGACGGCACATTGATTCTGTGAAGATGGAAGATGTTGAACTTACGGATAATTTGGATTATGTTCTTAAAAATTCTGATTTTGTAAGCTTGAATGTACCTTTGAGTGATTCTACCAGAAATATTATAGGAGAGAGGGAATTCTCACTTATGAAGCCGGGAGCTTTTCTTATAAATACAGCCAGGGGTGAAGTGGTTGATGAAGGTGCCTTGGTGGATGCTCTGGTGAATAAAAAAATTGCAGGAGCTGCTGTTGATGTGTTTACCGGGGAAATTCCATCACAGGATAACCTGCTTTTTAAACTTGACAATGTTATTGTGACTCCACATACTGCAGCTCATACTGAAGAAGCTGTGAAGAGAATGTCCCTTCATTCTGCCCTTGGCATACATCAGGTTTTGAGTGGTAAAAAACCATCCTGGCCTGTAAAGTAGCCTATTAACATTAATTGTGAACTGTACATTGTAAATTGTAAACTGTGTATTGTCTAAAAGGAGGAGAACCTTGAATCTATATATATCGGATCTAGATGGAACACTGCTGACTTCAGAGCAGGTTATAAGTAAAAGCTCAGCTGCAATTATAAATGATCTTATAGCGTCAGGGATGAAATTTACCGTTGCTACAGCCAGATCCTATGAGGCTTCAAAAAATATATTGAAACCCTTGAATTTGAATTTGCCTGTGATTTTGAACAATGGAGTATTTATATATGATCCTGTTTCAGGTAGAAATATTGTGGGGAATTATCTGGATAAAACCTCTGTGAAATTTATTTTGGAATACTATGAATCTAAGGGCATACACCCTTTTATATCAGCAGTGGATTCAGAGGGAAGTAAAAAATTATTTTACAGGGGAATATTTAACAGCGGCCAGAAAATATATGTGGATTCCAGAAGGGCACAGAAAGATAAAAGACTTACCCTGGTGGATGGGCCTTTATCTCTTGTGAATTACAGGGTGATAAATATTTTTGCCATAGAAAAAAAGGGATGTCTTGACAATACCTATGAATTGTTTAAAAATAACCTGGATGTAAGCTGTCACTATACTGAAGAGATATATTCCAGAGGTTTTTTCTGGCTGGAGGCTACGAATCCACAGGGCAATAAAAGATGGGCAGCTGAATTTTTAAAGAAATATCTGGAAATGGATAAAATGATTTGTTTTGGGGACAATTTAAATGATGAACCTCTTTTTAGAATTGCAGATGAAAAGTATGCGGTAAAAAATGCATATGAGAAGTTGAAAAATCTAGCCACAGGTATTATAGATTCAAATAATGATGACGGTGTGGCTAAATTTCTTCAAAAACGCGGCTTTTTACTGAAAAAGTGATAGATTGCGATTGGCACAATCTATCACTTTTAAGCTTACATTTTGGATCACTTTACATTGGTGTAGGAAATTTTTTTATCCTCTTCACAGCAGACCTTTGTTTTATTTTCATATATGACAGTATTTAATTCTACAGGATGTTTCCAAAGATCATAGATGTGTTTCAAAGTTGCCTCCATGTAAGTTGAATTTAATTCTCTTCCTTCATAAATATGCTTTAATACAAGAGCACCGTCTTTTTTTGATATATCATCTACCACAATGCTGGGAATCATGTTGACACCGCAGTTGCTGCACAGGGTGCTTCTGATCTGAGTCCAACCGCTTTCATCAGAAATTTCCTTTACAACATAGTCGTCACCTTTCTTTATATATTCAAATAAATTCATCTCACTGCATAATTCCTCCGTTAAATATCTCCTGATAAAGGATTCATCTCGTTCAAGAGCTCTTACTTCAAATATTTTATCCTTTCCGTACCTTTTTTCCAGATCCTCAAACATCTTGAAACCAAGGTAATATGGGTTTATTGTTCCCATAAGGGGCGAAATCACGTCATTGTGTCTTTTAATGAATTCAAGATGAAGGGAAGGCGGAAGTTTAAGATAATTTAAAATTTTATAGTGCCAGTAACTTGCCCACCCCTCGTTCATGATTTTCGTTTCAATCTGTGGTATGAAATAGGCAGTCTCTCTTCTAACTATATTTAGAATATTTTTTTGCCATTCTTCCAGCTTGCCCTTCTCTATGATAAAAGCTATGAGATCCTCTTTGGATTCTTCATCTGATTTTCCCATGCCGATGGTTCTGTTTATCTGGAATCTTATGGAATGAGCTGCATTTAAAACTTTTTCCACTTCTTCATACCCTATACTTGGATCATTTACATACTCCCTTATTATATCTGCATTGTTTTTAAAAAATTCAATAGTGTAAGATGCCCTGGTTCCTTCTTTAAACAATCTGTTATTCTTAAAAAAATCATTGTGCCCGTATACGTGGGCCATGGTCAGAATCTGCAGCAGCAGGGTGTTGTCCTTCATCAAGTAGGCGAGGCAGGGATCTGAATTTATCACCATTTCATAGGGAAGACCCGAGATGTTGTACTTGTAAAGTGAATCCGCCTTGTCATAGGATTTTCCAAAACTCCAGTGAGGATATCGGGAAGGCATACCTGAATATGCCTCATACCCTATCATATCCTTGTAATCCACAATTTCAAATTCCTGGGGATAAAAATCAAGCCCTAGCTTTTTGGCAGCATTTTCTATAATATCGCACCAATTTTTTAAATCCATATTTGTATATTCCAGGGAAATCACCTTCTTTCCAGATCTTTTTGTAGAATTTCTTTTAGGGATTTCCATAAATCCTGTTTTTTGTTGATGGTGACAACAGTAAAATTACTGTTGTTGATTCCATTTTTAAAAATTTCTTTTATATTGCCGCCGTAAGAACTGGGCATGATTTCAGCATAGCTGAAAAGATTACATATTTTACACAGCTCCTCACCGCATTTTAATGCTCTCGCATTGTCCTCACTCCAATTGTCACCGTCACTTACATAGAATGTATAGACATTCCAGTAGGCAGGATTGTAGTTTTCCTCGATTGTCTCCAGGGCTTTCTGCAGTCCGCTCGATATATAAGTCCCTCCAGATTCCACCTTGTGGAAAAATTCACTTTCCGTAACTACTTTAGCTGTAGTGGAATGAGCAATGAACTTTACTTCCACGTTGTTGTATTTCATCTTTATGAACTGATATAAAATGAAGAAAAAAGATCTTGCCAGAAATTTTCTCGTACTGTCCATGGAACCCGAGGTATCCATCACACAGATGACGGCGGCGTTTAATTCGCGTTTTGGTTTTTCCTTCACCCTGAAATATCTTAGATCGTCCTGTCTGAAGTGAAATTTTGACTTCCTCTCTTTATATTCCTGTATTTTGGTATCCGGAAGTTGTTCCTCCGCTTCTTTGAGGTCCCTTTTTATATTCTGCTGTCTTTTAAGCTTTTCGATGACGGTTCTTTTCTTAGCAAGCCTTGGATTTATACCATTTTTCTGGTAGCCAGTCTTTTTAAGCGAATGTTTTGACAGCAGATCCGAGTATTTTTTCTTGTCCATTAAAGGAAGCTCCAGATCTTCCAGAAGGTAATTTATGAGATCCTCTATGGTTATTTCTGTCTCGTAGATATCTTCCCCTTCTTCATTTCCGGCTCCTGTGTTTCCGGCACCGGAGCCTTTTTTACCGGAAGCTTTTCCAACTTTGTCTCCTCTTTTCTGGGAGCCGTTGCCGCTTCCAACACCCTGCTGGCTGTTGTCTCCATATATAAATTGGTATTCTTTAATGCCCTTTATGGGGATTTTCACTTTTTTGTTTCCGCTCTGACCTATAATACTTTCTTCCGATATTATATCCGCCAGGTTGTCTTTAATTGATTTCTCTACAAGCTGTCTGTGACGTCTTCTATCTTCTAAGGATCTATCATGATGTCCGCCGGTATCGAATTCTCTGAAAATAGCCATAATATCAATCCTTCCACAAATTGTTTGCAGCATATTTCAAAATTACGTCGCAGCAGTGATCGCAGTATCCGTTTGCTTTCATTTCCTCCACCATTGAGTTGTATTTTTCATCCTGATCCTTGTCCCTTACTTTGGATTTGGTTATAATTCTTGACAGTTCTTTTACAGATACAGTGAGCTTTTTCTCAATAGCTTCTTTAAGGGGCTCATAGGAGGTGTAGTCGATTTTGCCGCCGTTTCTTATAACGTAGAACATATATGAGGTAACATCTGTTCTAAACCCCTTTGCAGAACTTTCAGGAATGCCTATGTGTTCCTCTATGGATCTCATAAACACCTCGTCTGGTTCAAGCTCTTCACCTGTAGAGCGATCCTTGATTTTGTTCCTGTTTACATAGGCTTCAGCATGATCCAGGTAATTGTCGAAAAGACTTTCTGCCTGTTCTTTGAAGCTGTGTATAAATGCCTTGGTCACTTCCTTTTCAAGTATCTTGTTGTATTCTTTTCTGATAGAATCCTTTAAAAATGTCAAATATCTTTTTTTATCGTCCTCGGCTATATCCAGCTCCTTTACCGATTTTATCAGGCTCTCCATTACGCTCAGCGGGTTTATGCAGTTGTATTCGGAATTGGAAAGTGCATCATCCAGAGCCTTGATGATAAATCTTGTGGAAATTCCAGTCATGCCCTCTCTCATGCCTGCTTCTTCCTTTAATTCCGCAAAGTCGATTTTTTTAGTGCTTCCCTTTTCAACTATATCCTCCCCATTGTAGATCTTTAATTTTGTCACAGGATCCACCTTGTTGGAAGGAGAAAGCCTTGAGAGAATTGCGAACATAGCTGCAGTTTCAATAGTATGGGGAGCTATATGGGCGTTGAACTGGCTCTTGCCGAGTATTTTCTTATATATCTTGACTTCTTCATTTAATTCCATACAATAGGGTACTTCAATTTTTACTATTCTATCGAGTATTGCTTCGTTGGTATGGTCGGACTTAAACTTGTTCCACTCCGATTCATTTGAATGAGCTAGAATAATTCCATCGAAATAAATCATTGATCCTTTTCCCGGAGATGGAACAGATTTTTCCTGAGTGGCCGTAATAATTGTGTGGAGGTATTCCACATCATTTTTAAAAACTTCTATAAATTCTACAAGCCCCCTGTTTCCCACATTAAATGCACCGTTTAATGAAAATATTCTTGGATCATCTTCAGGGTACATATCCATCTTTGATATATCGATAGAACCCGTGAGGACTGACGTATCCTGGTTATTTGGATCAACTGGAGGTACTACTCCAATGCCCTTTCTCGACCGAATGGAAAAATCACTGGTTACCACGGGAAATCTCTCATATTCTCCCTTGTATTCGTGTTTTAGCCTGTATTTGCATACGGGGCACAGGTCCCCCTCAATTTCCACACCCAGCATTTTTTCAAAATCAGGTTTTAGATGGTTTGGTATCAGGTGAAGCGGTTCCTCCCTCATAGGGCAGCCCTTTAGAGAATAAATAGGTTCTGAAGTTTCCAGTGCCTTTTTAATTGATTCCACCAGAGAGGATTTGCCTGCTCCCACGGGACCTACCAGATAAAGCACCTGTCTTGATTCTTCACCTTTCATTGCTGCAGAGTGGAAGTAATTTACAAGTTTCATTATTACCTTGTCAATTCCAAAAAAATCATCTTTGAAAAAATTGTATTTTCTGATTGGTTCATTGCCATATAGTTTTTTGATTCTTGGATTTTTCTCAGGTTTCAATACCTCATAGCCTTTGCTTATTATTATGTCGTACATTCTCCTGTGTGCCAATTTTACTATATGGGGATTGTCTTTTACGATTTGCAGATATTCGAGAAAAGTACCTTCAAACTCATGCTTTTGTCGAACTTCTCTATCTCTTTCAATTATTTCCTTAAAATTCATAGTTATCTCTCCTTTAACTTATATTTAAATACTTACGCAGGATGAATTATTATTATGTATAATAGTTGAAAATGCTGCGACTTAGAGGGATAAATTAATATGTACTAAATTTTAAGTAATACTCAGAAAAATATATCCGAAATTTTAAGAAGATATTTTGAAGAGCAGTTGAGGTTTCAGCATTAGTAGAGGGTATCAGTATATGATAAGACTGTTTTGATTTTGGTTATTGAAATTTATTATATTGTCTTAATTCAATTTTGTCAATACACAGTATATTGTGAATTCAGGTTAAAGATGTAAAATATGGTTTGAAAACTCGGCTGTCAAAATATGGGCCAGGTTTCCAAACTATAATGTTGCTGCCTTTATGAGATCTTATGATAAAGTGTTTTCAAATGTTCAAAAATTTTAATGTTTTTTGTCCCTGACTAAAAATCTACAGCAATTATCTCCTTTGGTTTTGCACAGGGGTCTTTCAAAGCCTATTCCGAATTTATCGTACATTATACTGTCTATTTCACAATACAGTGCTCCTATGTCTTCTGCGCCCAGCTGATGCCACATGTCATACATGGGGCAGTAGGTTATATCACAGGGATTGTCAGGATCACTTTCCCAGGAAATAGAAGGCATATCCTTTACCCTGGCATAAGTTTCCGGACTTATTTCAAGACCCTTTTCATGGACTTCTTCCAGCATGCTCTCTATTCTTGCTTCACCAAATTTTCTTATGGCGGATCTGACAGCTTCTTTTCCCTTCTCCTCGCCTAATCTGTCTATCATTTCCTTAGCCATGAAATAATGGAGCTCAGCCATAAGTTTTGCCATTCTACCAACTGGTTCATCAGTACTTTTTATTTTACCCATGTTTTTACCTTCCTCTCTCCAGTTATATTGATAAAGTAAAATTTATCCGAATCTGAATCCGAGAACCGCTTTATTCAGATTTCTTAGCTACCTTTTCCATACTGGTTTTGCCGATTTCTACAGCATTGATCACAGTTCCCCTGAAACCTCCCTGTTCTAGAGTTCTGACACCTGCTATAGTGGATCCGCCCGGAGAACAGACTCTGTCTTTCAGTGCACCAGGATGTTCGTGGGTTTCAAGGACCATTTTAGCTGCTCCTAAAGCTGTCTGTGCCGCAAGTGTCTGGGCTATATCTCTTGGAAGTCCCAGCTCAACTCCTCCGTCGGCCATGGCTTCAATCAGCATGTAAATATATGCAGGGCCGCACCCGCTTATAGCCATTACGGAATCTATTAGATTTTCCTGTACCAGGAAAGTTATACCCAGTTCCTTAAAAATTTTAATTACCAGTTCGGTATGCCTTTGTTCAGCATTTTTCCCCGGTGCAATTCCTGCTGCTCCGGCATTGACTAACATTGGAGTATTTGGTATTATCCTAACCAGGGGAACCTCAGTTAGATATTTTTCAATAACGGAGGTATTCATACCCCCCACAATTGATATAACCAATTGTTTTTCTCCATTCCACCTGGATTTTTGAATATATCCTAAAACTTCTTTTAGTACCTGGGGTTTTATACTCAATATTACAATGTCACAATTGTCAACCAGGTAATCATAACCGGTACTTTTGTCACTGCTGGAATTGGTCACGCCAAAATTTTCTTTGAGATATTCCAGTCTGCTGTCCAAAATGTCCATAGCATAGATATCCTCAGGAGAAAAAAGTTTGGATTTAAGCAGTCCTCTAATTATGGCTTCTCCCATCTGTCCAGCTCCGATAAAACCGATTTTTTTATTCAATGTTCCCATATCTGTCCTCCTAAAATTTTATTATTTAATATTAATATTTGCACCTTAAATTTGATAATCTTCAGATAAAACAAAAACTCAAGGAAATCTTGAGCTAATCAAACAAAATATCCTCATCTTTCAGTTCTATACTGCAGGATTTAGCACCAATGTATTATTCACAAATACTGGTTGCCGGGCTTCAAAGGGCCAGTCCCTCCACCTCTCTTGATAAAGCAAGTATTTAATTGTAGTTATATTATTTTAAATTATACCGGCAAATAAATTTTTTGTCAACTTTCCAAAGTTGTATGCAAAATACATTTTTTGATACTTGACATAAGCTGATATTTTAATTAAAATTAATTAAAATAGAATTTTAAGTAAAAAATGCACTTTAAATTGGTCCTGTGAGGCCAGAAAGGAATGTATTATTTTGGATAGCTTTTTTTATGTGTTTAAAAAAGTGAACATTTTTAGAAATTCTGGCAATAGAAAAATTATTTTATAGATAATTTTTTCATTGCCTTTTTATTTTTTAAAGTTGGTTGAGTGTATTTTTGCTTGTAAAAATACAGGAGGTAATTTATGAAAGCAAAACTTATACTGGAAAATGGAAGTGTCTTTCAGGGTGAAGCCTTTGGATATCTCAAGGACAGCATAGGCGAGGTGGTATTTAATACTGGAATGACAGGATATGGAGAGATATTGACGGATCCTTCTTATTATGGACAGATAGTGACGATGACCTACCCTCTTATAGGAAATTATGGAGTTGATTTGAGTGATCTGGAATCAACTTCGCCAAAAGTAAAGGGACTTATTGTAAGGGAGATATGTCATTACTCCAGTAATTTTAAATCGGAAATGGAACTTGACGACTATCTTAAGATAAATAAAGTGACAGGTCTTTCAGGAATTGACACCAGGGCACTTACAAAATCACTTAGGACAAAGGGCACTATGAAGGGAATCATAACCGTGGAGAACCTGGATTTTTCCACTGTAAAAAGTACGATTGAATCCTTTTCCAATAAAAATGCGGTATCTCAAGTGACTGCAGAAAATGAATACACGGTGGGAAATGGTGCAAAGAATATAGCGGTTTTGGATTTTGGCATCAAAAAAAGCATGATAAAGGCATTTTTGGATCGGAAGTGTACTGTTACGGTATTTCCGGCAGCTGCCAGGGCGGAAGATGTTCTTGAAATTGATCCGGATTTGATATTTCTATCGAATGGACCTGGAGATCCTGCAGATTTGAATTTTGAAATAGAGAATATAAAAAAGCTCATAGGTAAGAAGCCAATTGTAGGCATATGCCTTGGACATCAGCTTTTGGCACTGGCTCTTGGAGGAACTACGGCAAAACTTAAATTCGGCCACAGGGGGTGCAATCACCCTGTAAAAGATCTTGCAGAGGGCAGAGTCAGAATAACCTCCCAGAACCATGGATATTATGTAAATGAACTGCCTGAGAACATGGAGGTAACCCATATAAGTTTAAATGACGGAACTATAGAGGGAATGAGACATAAGTCACTGCCGATATTTTCAATACAGTTCCATCCAGAAGCATGTCCCGGGCCGGAAGACAACAGCTGTATATTTGATGAGTTTATGAAATATGCACTTTAATCAATTGGCAGTTAGAAGTGAAAGATGAATAGTTGATGAAGATTTTCGCCGCCGGCCGAAAATCCATCAATAATTGTGAACTGTGCATTGTGAATTGTAGAAAGGAGCGGCATTATGCCTTTAAATAAAGATATTAAAAAAGTACTTGTAATAGGATCCGGTCCCATAATCATAGGGCAGGCGGCTGAATTTGACTATTCAGGAACCCAGGCCTGCGAATCCCTGAGAGAAGAGGGGGTTGAGGTGATACTTGTAAACAGCAATCCTGCCACTATAATGACTGATCGGGAAGTGGCGGACAAGGTTTATATAGAACCTCTCACGGTGGAATTTGTGGAAAAAATCATGTACAGAGAAAGACCTGACAGCCTTTTGGCCAGTATGGGAGGCCAGACAGCTCTGAACCTTGCATTGAAATTGCATGAGAGTGGAATACTTGAAAAATACAGTGTAAATATAATAGGGACTTCCATAGAATCCATAAAAAAAGGTGAGGACAGGGAATTATTTAAAGAGACAATGAACAGGATAGGTCAGCCTGTAGTTGAAAGTGAGATCATAAGGGATGTGAAAAGTGGAAAAGAATTTGCAGCTAAAATAGGATATCCCGTAATAGTCAGACCTGCCTATACCCTTGGCGGAACCGGCGGCGGAATAGCTTATACCGAAGAGGAACTTGAAACCGTACTCGAGTCGGGACTTGAGCTCAGTTCCATAGGTCAGGTACTCCTGGAGAAGAGCATAAAGGGATGGAAGGAAATAGAATATGAAGTAATGAGGGACAGTGCCGGCAATTGTATAACTGTGTGCAATATGGAAAACGTGGACCCTGTTGGAATTCACACAGGAGACAGCATAGTTGTAGCTCCGAGCCAGACGTTATCGGACAAGGAATACCAGATGCTGAGAACTGCCTCCATTGACATAATAAATGAAGTCAAGATAGAGGGCGGCTGTAATGTGCAGCTGGCCTTGAATCCGGACTCTCTCCAGTATGCAGTTATAGAAATAAACCCAAGGGTAAGTCGTTCCTCGGCTCTTGCCTCCAAAGCAACAGGTTATCCAATTGCAAAGGTGGCGGCTAAGATAGCTCTTGGCTACAACTTGGATGAGATAGAAAATGCTGTTACTAAAAAGACCTATGCCTGCTTTGAGCCTTCCCTGGACTATGTGGTGATAAAAATCCCCAAATGGCCCTTTGACAAATTTGAGAATGCTAAGAGAGAGCTCGGTACAAAAATGATGGCTACAGGCGAGGTAATGGCCATAGGAAGCAATTTTGAGGCTGCTTTTTTAAAGGGAATAAGATCCCTTGAAATTGGTGCTTATTCACTGGATTATAAAAAGTTTAGGGGTTTCACCATAGAGGAACTTAAAGATAGAATAAAGCGTCCTGATGATGAGAGAATATTTGCACTGGCGGAGCTCCTGAGGAGAAAATACAAAATAGAAAAACTGTCGGAGATCACCGGTATGGATAAATTTTTCATATACAAATTCAAATGGATAATAGACGAAGAGGAAAAATTAAAATCCAGCAGTATAGGTGAGCTGAACAAAGACTGGCTTAAAATGCTTAAAAGAAAGGGGTTTTCAGATAAGGGAATAGCAGACATGATGGGGATTTCTCCCGATGAAATATACAGGCTCAGGAGGATATGGAATATAACACCTTCCTATAAGATGGTGGATACTTGTGCAGGGGAGTTTGAAGCTCTTTCACCCTATTATTATTCCACTTACGAGGAATATGACGAGGTTCAGGTTTCATCCAATAAGAAAGTTGTGGTAATAGGTTCAGGACCTATAAGAATAGGTCAGGGCATAGAATTTGATTATGCCTCCGTGCACTGTATAAAGACACTCAAGAAACTTCACATAGAGACTATAATAATAAACAACAACCCTGAAACTGTAAGCACTGATTTTGACATTTCAGATAAACTTTATTTCGAACCTATAACCGAAGAGGATGTATTGAATATACTGGACAAAGAGAAACCCTACGGAGTGATACTTCAATTTGGCGGGGAAACTGCCATAAAACTGGCGGAATTTTTAAAGGAAAAGGAAATAGTTACTTTGGGCACGACTGCTGATCAGATAGACACGGCGGAAGACAGGGAGAAATTTGATGCACTTCTTCAAAAATTAAATATTAAAAGGCCCCGTGGAAAAGGTGTATGGTCTGTTGAAGAGGGAATTGAGGAGGCGAAGAGAGTTGAATTTCCTGTTCTGGTAAGACCTTCTTATGTACTTGGAGGACAGGGAATGGAGATAACTTATGATGAAAGCGAACTTGAGTTTTACCTTTCCATGGCTTTTAGAAAGGACAGGAAGAATCCCATATTGATAGACAAATATCTCATGGGCAGGGAGATAGAAGTAGATGCCATATGTGACGGCAGCGAGGTACTCCTGCCGGGAATCATGGAGCACCTGGAAAGAGCCGGAGTTCACTCTGGAGACAGCATAACCATGTATCCGAGCCAGAATATAAGTGATGAAATGAAGAAAAAGATACTGGACTGTACTGTGAAGCTGGCACTTGGCATAGGCATAAGGGGCATGATAAATATACAGTTTATAGAATACAATGGTGAGCTCTATGTGATAGAAGTAAATCCGAGGGCTTCAAGAACAGTTCCATATATAAGCAAGGTCAGCGGGATTCCCATAGTTGATATTGCCACCAGGGTGATGCTTGGTGAAAAGCTTCGGGATATGGAATATGGAGTGGGGATTTCAAAAGAGCCGCCTATAGTAGCTGTGAAAGTTCCTGTATTTTCCACACAGAAACTCCCCAATGTAGAAGTTTCCCTGGGACCTGAGATGAGATCCACCGGTGAGGTACTTGGAATTTCCAGCACTTTGTCTGGAGCGCTTTATAAGGGATTTGTAGCTGCAGGGATGTTTGCGTCCATGAAAAAAGGCGTCATACTTGCCACTATAGGTGATCACGATAAGAATGAATTTCTGCCTATAGCAGGGGAAATTGATAAAATGGGCATAAAATTCATGGCTACCAAAAACACGGCAAGATTGTTGAGAGATAATGGCATTGAAGTGGAAGAAGTCAGGAAGATGAAAGAAGAACATCCAAATATAATAGACGTCATAAAAAATGAACAGGTTGATATGGTAATAAATACGCCCACTAAGGGAAATGATTCCACAAGAGACGGATTTCATATAAGAAGGGCAGCAGTGGAAAGAAATATAGAGGTTATAACATCTATTGACACATTTAGAATTTTGGTTCAGATAAAAGGGGAAAAAGTGAATGAAAATGAACTCAAGGTATTTTGTAATTGCGGTATCAATTGAATTTTAAAATAAGTAGGAGGAGTCATATTATGAAGTCGGTAGAATTAAATAGGATAGAGAATATAAAAGAACTGGCAAAACAGAATTATCACGGTGTAGTGGAGTTGAGAAGGTATTTTCACATTCATCCTGAACTGAGCAAAAAAGAATTTAGTACCCAGAAAAAAATCATTCAGATACTGGAAAATCTGGAGGAGCTTGAAATCAGAAAAGCAGGGGGAACCGGTGTTATTGCAGATTTAAAGGGCAAAAATCCTGGCAGAACTATAGCAATTCGTGCAGACATGGATGCACTGGCTATAAATGATGAATGCGGCAGACCATATCAATCTCAAAATAAAGGTGCATGTCATGCCTGCGGTCACGATGGTCACATAGCCATGCTGCTGGGAGTGATAAAAATTTTATATGATACCCGTGACAGTATCAGTGGAAATATAAGATTCATATTTCAGCCCAGTGAGGAAGAAGTTGCGGATGGTTCAGGGGCGGCAGCCATTATAAAAGATGGTGGTCTGGAAGGCGTAGATGCCATTATAGGAGCCCACCTGTGGCAGCCTGTCAGAAGTGGAATTGTGGGAATTTCTGCCGGACCTATGATGGCAGCCAGTGATGAATTTGAAATAACAATCGAGGGAAAAGCAGGCCATGCTTCCATGCCCCAGCAGACAGTGGATTCCATATTGACTGCATCTGAAGTGGTAGTCGCCCTGAACACGATTGTGGGAAGAGATGTGGATCCAATGAAGCAGGCGGTTGTATCTGTAGGTGTCTTCAATTCAGGAAGTGTATACAATGCCATAGCAGGAAAGGCTATATTGAAGGGAACTATCAGGACTCTGGATGAAGAGGTGCGCAGACAGGTATTTATTCACATTAAAAAAATTGTGGAGCATATAAGTGAAATGACAGGAGCTCACTGCAATATCAAAAAGAATACCTGTACTTATGTAGTGGACAATGATCCCGAAGTTACAGCCATTGTTTTGAAAGCGGGAAAAGAAATGATAGATGGCAAAGCTCATCCCATAAATCCCTTTATGAGCAGTGAAGATTTTTCATATTATCTGCAGAAAATACCCGGCTGTTTCATCTTTGTGGGTGTGGGCAACCGTGAAAAGGGAATCATCTATCCACAGCATCATCCCAAGTATGATATAGATGAAAATGCCATGCTCTATGGTATGGAAGTTATAAGTAATGCAGTTTTGAAATTGCTGGAATAGGGTCTGACCCCCTGACAAAAAATGTCAGGGGGTCAGACCCCGTTCTTCGTTCTTGACATCAGAGATTAAAATGGTATAATAAATTTATATCTTATCAAGAGAGGTGGAGGGACTGGCCCTGCGAAGCCCAACAACCAGCATTACTATTTTATGTATGGTGTTAATTCCTGCAAGTTGATTTTTGGGAGATAAGAAAATGGTAATGAATTCAACAGCTATTTTTTTTATTTGAGAAATGGCTGTTTGTTTTTATATTCCAAATTAAAATTGAACAACAAAAAAGCAATTAACTGACTAGACAAACTAGAGGTTAAGTTTTATTTATGCGTAAATTTCTGTGTTTACATATTAAATTTACGTTAGGGGAACTTTGACTCTAGTTTTTTTGTTGCCTTTAATACTAACTAAATAGGAGGAATGACAAATGGCATCACATGTAATTGACATGATTATGCTGAAAAATAATTTTGGTACTTCAGAGATGAGGAAGATATGGTCTGATGAAAATCGACTTCAAAAACATTTAGATGTAGAAGCTGCCCTTGCGCAGGCAGAAGGTGAGCTTGGAATTATTCCCCGGGAAGCTGCGGATACAATTGCCGGGCATGCTGATGTTGGTATGTTTGATATTGAAGAGATAGCACTGGAGATGCAAAGGGTCAAGCATTCATTGACACCTACCATTGGAGCCCTTCAGAAGCTGTGCGGGAAGAATGGTGAGTATGTCCATTATGGTGTGACTACTCAGGATGTCGTAGATACTGGAGCAATTTTGCAACTAAAGGAGGCAAATAAAATTATTGTCAGAGAATTAAAAGATATATGCAGAGAATTGATATCTCTGGCAAAAAAGTACAGGGACACACCCATGGTGGGAAGGACTCATGGAATGCAGGCACTGCCCACAACATTTGGATTTAAGCTGACTGTCGTGCTCAGTGAAATTGTTCGCCATCTTGAGAGATTAAAGCAGGCAGAGCCAAGGGTTTTTGTCGGGGTTATAGCTGGAGCAGTAGGTACTTATGCTTCTTTTGGAGATAAAGGTACAGAGGTGGAAAAGTTGACACTTGAAAAATTAGGACTTAATGTACCGGAAATCTGCTGGCATTCGTCCCGTGACAGAATTTCGGAATATGCAGATATTATAGAATTGATAAGCGGGACCCTTGGCAAAGTTGGAAATGAATTTTATAATCTGATGCGTACAGAGATAAATGAAATTGAAGAACCTTTTTCTAAGGGGAAAATAGGATCTTCGACAATGCCCCAAAAGCGTAATCCAGCTGCCTTTGAAGGCCTTGCTAGTTTGACAAGACCTATATTTCACAGCGTTTCGCTGATTCATGAATCTTTGATTGTGGAACATGAGAGAGATGCCGTATCCTGGCGTGCCGAGTGGATTGCCCTGCCGGAAATCTGCATTTATATTTCTTCCCAATTGGCTGTTATGAAATCAGTTCTGAAAGGCCTGGTGGTAAAGCCCGAAAATATGCTGAAGAATTTAAACATCCAGGGAGGGTTGATATTATCCGAGAGAATATTGTTTGCCTTAGGGAAAAAACTTGGGAAACAGACAGCCCATCATCTTGTATACCGATTGGCCATGGATGCATTTGAAAACAAAAAACAATTTAGAGATGTGCTTATTGGCGATGAAAAAGTTATGTCCATACTTTCAGAACATGAAATTGACAAACTGCTCAACCCAAAAACCTATTTGGGATTGGCGCCGCAGAAGGTGGACCAGGTATTGTCCAATATTGAAAAATCCGGAATATTGTGATGTTCCTATAAATTGTGAAGGAAGGTAAAATGATGGAAAGTAAGATTCGTTTAGCAGTGCTGGAGGATGCGCCTGAACTCTTGACTTTAGTTTTAAAGGCATATGAACCAATACGGAAACTTGGAATTAATTTTGCCGCTGCTACAGCAGATATTGAGTTGGTTAGGCAACACATAATAAACAACATGTGTTATGTAATGGAACAAAACGGTAAATTAAAAGCTACCATAGCACTTCGCATGCCCTGGGGAATAAACCCCGGCCCCTGCGGCTTCCCTCATATAGGATGGTTTGCAGTAAATCCAGATATAACCAGGAAAAATGTCGGATCATCTTTATTAAAATGGGTTGAGGAAAGTGTAGTGAGGGATACATTGAAGTCACCTGCTGTTACGCTGGGAACTGCAGAAAACCATCCATGGCTTGTTGACATGTATGAGAGAAGGGGCTACAGGAAGATTGGAACTGCGGATCTTGGGAGGGGGCATATTACTGTATACTTGAGAAAAATTTTGATACCAGAGTTATTTGAGAAGTTGAAAAATAAATAGTCAATTTTTATATCCAATATTTTATAGATTTAGTCTAAAGTTTAGGAGGAAATTATCATGAAAAAATTGTCAATATTTATCGTCACTGCAATTCTATTGCTTGGATTGGTTGGATGCGGTAGTAAAACTGCAGGTAATTCATCTGAATCCGGGTCGAAAGTAATCAAAATAGGTACGACAGGTCAGAGCTATCCTAATTCCTATAAGGAAGGGGACAAACTGAAGGGTTTTGATGTGGAAGTTACGGAGGAAGTTGCCAAAAGGCTGGGTTATAAAGTTCAGTGGTCATTGTCTGATTTTACAGGAATAATGGGACAGCTTGAATCCGGTAAGATAGATTCAGTTGCCAATGCAGTAGCTGTTACAGATCAACGTAAGCAGAAATATTATTTTACAGATGCCTATTCTTATGCTGGAGCACAGATTGTCACAAATAAAAACAGCAGCATAAACAGTTTGGCAGATCTTAGAGGAAAATCCGTAGGAGGGGTGCTTGGGTCGAATAATACTAAGGATCTTGAAGAATATAACAATCAGAAAAAAGCTGGAATTATAGTTAAAACCTATGAGACTCGAGAGGGAGCAGAAAATGATGTATCCCAGAACCGTATACAGGGCTATATAAATTCAAAGCCTTTCTTGATAGCAGCAATAAAAAAGAAAAATCTGCCTTTAAAATTTGTAGGAGATCCAATAAAGTATGAGACCATAGCATATCCATTTGCCAAAACTCAAAAGGGCAAGGAATTTGTCCAGAAATTTAATACGGAAATAAAGAAAATGCATCAAGATGGAACCTTGAAAAAAATTTCTCAAAAGTATTTTAATAATGAGGATATTTCCGTTGAGATCAAGTGATTCTTAGGTTCAGATGGAGTTTGCTTATAAGGAATACTTTTCTCCATCTGAACCTTATTAACAGTATTCTTAGTGTCTTCAGGACTTAGAATACGTTATCCTTTAGGGGCAGAACTTATCCAGGCGCGTAGCAGTGCTTATCTCCCACTTTGAAAAGCTGGGAGTATTAGCCAATGGTAGCGGTCGGATAAAATAATTTATTACGGGAGCGTATTTATATGAGTAGCAATTTAATATATATAAAAGATTCCTTCGTATCCATAATAGAATATACACCGCTTGATGTATCCATAGCTGTAGCATCCATGTTCTTTGCTGTATTGCTGGGGTTGCTCATTGCATTGATAAGAAATAATAAAGTTCCTGTATTGTCAAGTATAGCCACACTGTATGTATTATTTTTTAGATCCATCCCCACTCTTGTTGAGTTGTTTTTGATTTATTATGGATTGCCGCAATTAATTAAGAGCTTTAGTAGCATGGATGCATTTACCGCATCGATTATAGGATTGAGTTTAAAAGAAGCAGCTTATCTGGGAGAAATTTTCAGAGCAGCGCTGAATTCAGTGGATAAGGGACAGCTGGAAGCATGTCTAGGAGTGGGAATAAGCAAATTTAATGCCTACAGAAGGATAATATTACCCCAGGCGGCATTAAATGCACTGCCTGCTACCAGCAATACTTTTATAAGTCTGATAAAGGAAACCTCTCTGGTATTTACTTTAGGTGTTACGGAACTGTTTGCCCAGGGTAAAATACTGGCAGCAGCCTCCATGAACTTTTTTCAAACCTATCTTATTGTTGCAATCATATACTGCCTGCTGGTTGGTGTAGCTTCAGCTTTACTGCGGTTGTTGGAAAAGAAATTAAGTCGTCCATATTTAGTGTAGGAGGGTATCCGTAGTGATTAAGGTAAAGAATCTTTATAAAAAATTCGATGATCTTGTGGCTTTAGATCATGTGGATTTTGAAGTCAATAATGGTGAAGTGGTTGCAATTATAGGGCCTTCAGGTTCTGGAAAGTCTACATTGCTCAGGTGTCTCAATTTACTTGAAAAACCCGATGATGGATTTATAGAAATAGGAGATGTTAAATTTGATGCTAAAAACTATAAAAGCAGGGATGTTAAATTATTGAGACAGCAGACAGCTATGGTTTTTCAGCATTACAATCTTTTTAAAAATAAAACCGTTTTGCAGAATGTTACAGAGGCTTTAATACTGAATAAAAAAATGAAAGTCAGAGAAGCTAATGAAGCTGCGTTGAAGCTGCTGGAAAAAGTTAATATTTCTGAAAAAGCAGATAAGTATCCTGTTACATTATCAGGAGGGCAGCAGCAGAGAGTGGCTATTGCAAGAGCTCTTGCTGTTAATCCCTATGCTATTTTACTCGATGAACCAACTTCGGCGCTTGATCCGGAGCTTGTCTCAGAAGTACTTGAAGTAATTAGGGCAATTGCCCATAAGGACACCACTATGATCATAGTTACACATGAAATGAAGTTTGCACGTGAAGTTGCCGATAAAGTCATATTTATGGTAAATGGAAATATTGTAGAGAGGGGAATATCAAAAGAAATATTTGATTCACCAAAAAATGACCGTACCAGGCAGTTCCTAAAACAAATATTAAGTGACAGAAAAGAAGGGGATAGTTGATGGCGGAGGAACATTTAAAAACTTTAACTTACAGATTTTCTGAGAAAATAGTCAATGCAGAGCCTTTAAATTGTGACAGAGCTGTAATAAATGCCAGATATGCCTTGATTGACTATCTGTCTGCAGCTTTTATGGGTGCAGGGGAGGATAGTGTAGATAAATTGCTTTCCCTTATAGAGGATGAAGGGGGCAGTGAAGATGTTCCTGTAATCGGGCGAAAAACTGAGGCATCCATGCTGCAGTCAGCCCTGGTCAATGGCTATTCTGGGCATATACTTGATTTTGATGACGTACATTCCGATGTGCGCGGTCATCCAAGTACGGTTATATTTCCAACTCTTATATCCCTGGCGGCAAATTATGATGTCAGTGGAAAAAGATTTATAGCTGCATATATTGTGGGATTGGAAGTTATGTGTAGATTGGGAAGAGCCGTAGGAAAATCTCATTATTTAAAGGGGTGGCACAATACAAGCACCTTGGGAACCATAGCAGCAGCTGCTGCAGGAGGATATTTGCTGAAGTTTAGTGTTGGTGAAATGGAAAAAGTTATTGGATTTGCTGCTACACAGTCCTTTGGCCTTAGAATTCAATTTGGTACGGAAACCAAGCCTCTTCATGCAGGCCTGGCCGCTCAGGCAGCGGTAAGGGCAGTAAAATTTGTACAATGTGGTATCAGTGGAACTTCGTCGGTTTTAGACGGAAAAATTGGATTTTTTTCTGTATATGGCGAGGGGTGTGATTATGCAAAAAATATTTTGACAGAGAATTGGAATAGATCATGGGAAATAGTTGAACCTGGACTGTGGTTTAAAAAATACCCCTGTTGTTCGGCTTCCCACCATGCTATTGATGCTGCTCTGGAATTGTTTAATAAATACAAAATAAGTACTGAGGATATCGAAGAAGTTAAGATAATTTTTCCGCCAGATGGAGATTCTGCGCTGATTTATTCAAAGCCGGAAAATTGCAGGGAAGGGATGTTCAGTGCTGAGTATGTTGTGGCTCTTGCCTTGAGTGGACAGCCTTTAAGCAGAGACAAATTTAAAAGTTCCAATATACCTGAAGATATCAGAAAATTAATGGCAAAGACACGGAGGTATCATGATTCATCCATTGATATTGCAAAGGATTCAGTTCCCTATGGAAGGTTTACGATAGTCCAGCTGACAACTGAAGATAAAAGGATATACGAAGCCCGTGTTGACTGTCCCAGAGGTGCTCCCGGCAATGGCCTTTCTCTAGATGAATTAAAGAATAAACTGAGGAATTCCCCCGTATCAAAGAGTGCAGCCGATAAAATTATAGAGGTGATATTGAAACTGGATACAGGAGAAGATCTAAATAGACTGCTGAAGTTGTTTTAAGGGGTCAGACCCCCTTACATTTTTTGTCAGGGGGTCTGACCCCTTAAAATCACCTTGAATGTGGATCCCTCACCAAGTGTACTTGATACACTTATATCACCCTTGTGTTCTTCAACTATGGATTTGGCGATTGAAAGCCCCAGACCGAAATTTCCGTTATTTCCTGATCTGACTTTATCCACTTTATAGAATCTGTCAAATATTTTATCTATGTGTTCAGGGGCTATGCCTTCCCCTCTGTCCTGAACTGTTATCTGAATTCGGCCTTTAACTCTGCCCAGACTTATTTCAATGGATTTTCCAGCAGGTGTATGTTTTATGGCGTTGTGGATCAAAATCGCCATGAGCTGTTTTATGCGTCCCTCATTTCCTAAGAAATTTATCCCAGGTTCTATGTTGGATGTCATGAGTATTTCATGTTTTATCGCAGAAGCCTCGAAGGGAACAATTGCCTTGGTAACTGCGCCGCTGAGATCAAAATTGGAAAAAGTTAATGCCTTCTGGTGGGAATCGGCTCTGGCGAGGTACAGCAGATCCTCTATGAGTTTAGTCATTCTTCCCGCCTCCAGTTTGATATTTCCAAGCCACTTGCCCTGGCTCTCTACGGTGTCACTGCGGTTGCCGAGGACTATATCCAGGTTCGTAGTTATAACTGCCAGTGGTGTGCGCAGTTCATGGGATGCATCTGCTACAAAGGCCTGCTGTTTTTCCCAGGCACTTATGATTGGCTTTAGGGATATGTTGGCAAGAAACAGGCTTATGATAAATACCAGTATGAGGCTTATTATACAGATCATGACTGATATCATTATTAGCCGGTGTAGTATTTCGTTGTCGGAGGATCTGTCCATAAAGACTATTATGAAGCCATATTCTTTTGGAACTTTCAGATATCTTAGATTGTAGTTCTTATAGCTTATGCTGCCACTTGAATCACTGCTTTTAAAGATATTCGACAGTATGGCTTCATAGGAATTTTTATTGAGATTTGAGTTCTGAGATATTTCAATTATATTTCCACTGCTGTCCGTCTTCACAAAAAAACTTTCCATGGGGTTCATATTTCTGCTGTGAGGCTCAAGAGGAGGTATTTTATCCATTTCAGCTGTTTTAAGCATCTTTGTAAAGGATGAATGTGTGAAGCTCTTGTCCATCAGTATATATATTCCCGAAAATATAGTTATGAGTACCAGACTTGTAAGTATTAAATTAATTAAAACCAGTTCTATCTTCAATTTTTTAAACATGATCAAACCTCTTTCAGGCAGTACCCCATACCTCTTATTGTCTCAATTTTTACACTGCAGTTAATTTCCCTCAATTTTTTCCTCAAGTAGGAAAAATATACTTCTATATTGTTGTTCATCTCCACATTGGAATCAATGCCCCATACTCTGTCCAGTATTTGATCCTTTGTAATCACCTGGTTTTTATTTCGTGCCAGAAGTTCCAGAAGCTGGGATTCCTTTGCAGTGAGTTTCATTCTATTTCCATTGCATTCAATTTCACCTTTCATTGGATCGAAAATCAGGGAAGATAATTTTATATTGCCGTCCTGTATGAAATCCACGTGCCTTCTTCCAAGAGCCCTTATCCTGGCTAAAAGCTCTTCTGTAGAAAAAGGCTTTATCAGATAGTCATCTGCACCGTTGTCAAGGCCTTCCACTCTGTTGGAGATGGAATCCATGGCGGTTAGTATTATAACCGGAGTTTGAATTTTATTTTTTCTGATGTCTTTCAGTACATCTATGCCGTTTTTCCCGGGAAGCATTCTGTCAAGTATTATCACATCATATATTTGGGTTTCAGCCAATTCCTCCCCTTCGATTCCATCATAGGCCGCGTCTACACTGTAGTTGTTTTTTTTGAGAATATACACCAGGGCATCTGAAAGCATGACCTCGTCTTCAATTAAAAGCAATCTCATAATTTCACCTCTTTATAGTATGATTATACGATATGGCTTTCAAATTTTAAAGATGTATAGTTTGTTCAATTATTGATATTCAAATTTAATTTACATTTATTGTTGCTTTTTTAAGACTTTTTTAAGGTTAAAACTACAGAATTATAATAGATCAAATTCCTAGAAAACTGAGGTGAATAAAATGCAGCAAGATACTGTTTATTCTGTGGTGGTGCCCCTGTATAACGAGGAATTGGTGATAGATGAAAGTTATAAAAGACTTAAAAAAATTATGGATACCACCTCGGAGGGTTATGAAATCATATTTGTAAATGATGGAAGTCGGGATAGGACTCGTGAAAAGACGGAAAAAATATGCAGTACAGATAAGAATATAAAACTTGTTAACTTTTCCAGGAACTTTGGGCATCAGCCGGCTATAACTGCAGGTATGAGAGTTTCAGAAGGAGAGGCGGTTATTGTAATAGATGCTGATCTCCAGGATCCACCTGAGGTCATACCTGAGATGATTGAAAAGTGGAAACAGGGATATGATGTTGTGTATGGAAAGAGGGCTAAAAGAGAAGGTGAATCTTTTTTTAAAAAACTTACAGCAGGAGTTTTTTACAGGCTTTTAAAGAGCATGACCAGTATTGACATTCCCGTGGATACCGGAGATTTCAGGCTTATAGACAGGAAAGTATGTGATGTTTTAAATTCCCTGCCTGAAAAAAACAGATATGTAAGGGGACTTGTCAGCTGGATTGGATACAGGCAGACCTACGTGGAGTTTATAAGACAGGAAAGATTTGCAGGAGATACCAAGTATCCTCTTAAAAAGATGTTCAAACTGGCCTTTGACGGTATAACTTCTTTTTCCTACAAGCCCCTTGTAATGTCAGGCTATTTGGGGGGAATATCGTTTTTTATAGGGATAATCATGCTTATAATGGGCCTTATAAATTCTGCAGCTAAGGGCTTGGAGCTGATAAATTTTCAATTTCTAATATCCGTTGATCTGATTATGTTTGGAATTGTACTATTTTGTATAGGTATAATAGGCCAGTATATAGGACGTATTTTTGATGAATGCAGGGGAAGACCCAATTATATTATTGAAAACATAGTAAATAAAAGAGGTGAGTAGAAAAATATGAATCAGCTGATCAAAACCATGGATTCTATTTTCAATGGAAGACTTAAATTATTGAGCCGATTTTCTACCACCGGTGTGTTGAATACCATAATAGATTTTCTGGTATTTACCCTGTGTCAGAGTGTAGTTGGGTTATATTACACTGTAAGCCAGATCATAGGCTACAGCTGTGGGGTGATAAATAGTTTTGTATTCAATAAGAAATGGACTTTTCAATACGATAATCCGGATAAAAATATTGTCCGCGAAGTAATACAATTTGTTCTGGTAAATGTGTTATCTCTTTTTGTAACAGTTGTGCTTATGAAATTCTTGATAGACAGTTTTAATTTTAATGTATATGTATCAAAGGTAGTTATAACGCTTGCAGCCCAGGTGATAAATTTTGTGTCATATAAATTATGGGTGTTTAATTGAGGAGTGAAATTATGAAAAAGATAGAATTTACAAAAGAAAAACTTGCCTTATTTGCAGTAATGGCCGTATCTGCAGTATTGAATTTTGCAAATTTAGGTGTGGAAGGATACGGAAATGAATACTATGCAGCAGGTGTAAAAAGTATGCTCGTAAATTTCAAGAATTTCTTTTTTGTGGCCTCTGATCCAGGGGGATTTGTATCTATTGACAAACCTCCCCTGGGTTTTTGGATACAGACTTTATCTGCCAAGATATTTGGGTTCAGTGGATGGAGCATACTGCTTCCACAGGCTCTGGCAGGAGTAATATCCGTTGGGATTTTGTATTATATGGTTAAGAGATCTTTTGGAAAAGCTGCAGCCTTTATTTCTGCGCTGTGTCTTGCAATAACCCCTGTTTTTGTAGCAACCAGCAGGAATAACACTGTGGATAATCTTTTGGTGATGACGCTGCTTCTTGCCTGCATGTTTTTATCCAGAGCGGCAGAAAAAGGCAGATTTAAGTATCTTCTTATAAGTCTTGTCCTTGTAGGTGTGGGGTTCAACATAAAGATGCTCCAGGCCTATATGGTTATTCCTGCCCTGTATATTACTTATCTGATCTCTGCTGCCGCACCTTTGAAAAAGAGGTTAAAGCATCTTGTCATAAGTACTGTTGTACTTGCTGTAGTATCTTTTTCCTGGACAGTTGTTGTGGATCTGGTTCCTGCTCAGAACAGGCCTTTTGTAGGCAGCAGTACTAATAACACCGTTATGGAGCTTATATTTGGACACAATGGACTTGAGAGGCTGAGCAGCAGCAGTGGAGGTATGGGCGGCGGACCTGGCGGAAACAGACAGGGAGGAAATATGGCTTACTTTCAGAGAAACAGAAATTCTTCAGATACGCAGAATGTGACCTCAGGAGCAAATGGAAGCGGCCAGGGCGGTGGAATGATGCAGGCACCGGGTGGATTCCCTGGAGGCTCCGGAGGCAGCTCTCAGGGCAGCAGCCAGCAAAATGGCAGTTCTCAGGGAGGCAGCTCCCAGAAAAATGGGGTGAATCCGGCACAGATGCCCCAGGGAGCAGGGCAGAATGGGGAAGGAATGCAGCAAAGACGGGGAAATGGCGGACCCGGCGGAAATGGTGGGCTTTCAGGAAATTTTGGCGGTCAGACTGAGGCTGGTATTACAAGATTGTTCTCCAAAAATGTGCTGTCCGATCAGATAGTGTGGTTCCTGCCTTTGTCCATATTGGGATTTATTGCAGCGGCAATAGTGGAAAAGCTGAGATTTCCTTTTGATAATAGAAGAAAATTGGATTTGGCATTGTGGATGCTGTGGCTTTTACCGGAATTCATATACTTCAGCTATACTAAAGGACTGTTTCACCAGTACTATCTGACAATGATGGCACCTCCTGCTGCAGCCTTGTCCGGCATAGGTCTTGTTTCTATGTGGAAGCTGTATAGGCAGGAAGGCGGAATAAAGGCGTGGCTGCTGCCGATATCCTTTATTGTAGAGGGAGCACTTCATCTGATGATGTTATCCTATTTCTATTCTTCCATACCTGCGGCAGCTAAAGGCATGATAATAGCTGCAGCTGTATTGAGCTTTGCATCCTCTGTGCTTCTTGTAATTTACAGGATAATAAAGAAGCATGATTTGAACCTTGGAAGAAATATAAATTTTGCAAAAGTACTTGCCAGCCTTGCTTTTGTAGGAATACTTGTAACACCTTTTCTGGGATCTGCAGCTGCTGTAACCCATGGCGTAAACGGGAGCATGCCTGCTGCCGGATTGGAGCTCTTGTCGAACACCGGATCCGGAAATTTCAGAATGGGGACTGCGGGAGGAAATGACAGCAGATATTCTAGTGAAAATAAAAAATTGATAGAATTCCTTGACAGCCATGTTAAAAATGAAAGATATGCTCTTGTGGCGTCCAGTTCCAACGCTGCTGCTGGCATGATAATCGAGAGCGGTAAAAGTATAATGCCTCTGGGAGGGTTCTCGGGCTCTGACAAAATACTTTCTTTGAATCAGTTCAAAGAGCTGGTGAAAAAGGGCGAAATAAGATATGTACTCACAGGTGGAATGGGAAGGGACTCACAGGATATAATGAGCTGGGTTCAGAAAAACGGCAAACTTGTTCCAGAAAGCCAGTGGAAAAATACCACATCTACCGATACAAATGAAACCGGTGAAGCCAGGGAAGACAGCAGTGCAGAAAATGAGAATTTGGGAAAGAATGGATTTGGAGGAATGGGAATGAATTCCCAGCAGCTATATGATTTGAAAGGTACTGTAAAATAGTTTGTGTATATTAGTTGAATCTTTCTATAATAATGTTATAATTAAGTAAAATTTGATAATAAGTACGGGTTTGATATGATTGATTAAAAGGGAATCAGGTGAAAGTCCTGAGCTATCCTGTAGCTGTATTAGATGAATCTAATTTATATGAGCCACTTGGAAACTGGGAAGGCGTATTTTAGATGATGAATCTTGAGTCAGAAGACCTGCCTGTGCTTTGCACCTTTAACTCTACAGGCGATAGGGGGGGCTGTATATTAATGAGTTACTTTTACGGTAATGTGTAATTATATCTGATTGTAAATGATCCTTTTGCCAGCTTGGTTGAAAGGATCATTTTTATAAATGGAGGTGATAAAAATTATACAACTTATTGGAGTGAAAAGTGAATGTGATATTGAAATAAGGCAGAAGTTTTCCATTATACCGGCAAGGCTTGTAGACAAATTGAGGGACATATATGATGTTACAGGAAATGTGCTGATTTTAAGTACCTGTAACAGAACGGAGATATACGTGAACTCTGATTTACAGAGGGAAGATCTGATCTGTGCTGTATTTGATCGCCTGGGATGGGATAGAGAGCTTGAGAACTATATATTCTATGTAGAGGATAAAAATGCAATCAGACATCTCATGAAGGTGAGCTGTGGTTTTCATTCCAAAATTTTGGGCGAGGATCAGATATTGGGACAAATTAAAACCGCCTATAGTGCTGCTCTTAAAACTGGAACCATTAGAGGACAGCTTCAGAGGCTGTTCCAGAGTGCTGTAACCTGCGGCAAAAAATTTAAAAACACCTGTGAAATATATAAGATACCCGTATCGGTTCCTTCCATAGTGGTGAGAGAATCAGAAAAGAGAAAGATGAAAAAATATATGCTGCTGGGTTTTGGCGAAATAGGACAGCTTGTTCTTAAATATTTGAATTCTTTGAGTACGGAAATTGTATACGTGGCAGTTAGAAATCTGGATAAAGTGGACAAACTATATAAAAAATGCAGCTGGGTTAGATTTATAGCCTTTGACCGGAGGAAGGACTATTATAAAGATGTGGACTGCATAATAAGCTGTACGTCTGCACCTCATACCGTAATTTCAAAGGATGAACTTCCTGATAAAAAATTGCTTATATTTGATCTGGCAGTGCCAAGGGATGTAGACAGGGATGTAATGACATTTTCAAATGTTGAGTTGTATGATATAGACCGTATAAGTGCTATTGATCAGAAAAATAAAATCATGAGAAAAGAAAAAATGGAAAAGTGCAGGCATATTATAGATGAGCACATAGATGAGTTTGTGAAGTGGCAGTCCCTGGATGAGATTTCTCCTGAAATACAGAAAATAAAGGATTTTGGCAGCCGGATATGTGAAAAGAGGATAAAGACCTTCAAAAATAAAAGATATACCAAGGACAATGAAAAACTTGTACAAACTATGATAGAGAGCACCGCCAAGGTGTATATAAATAGGGCCATAAAGGTTTTAAAAGAGGGAAAGCTTGAAGGCAGGGAAAAAGAATACATGAAACTTATAAATAAAATATTTTGTCAATGAGGAGGCAGATTAAAATGAGAAACGATGATATATTCAACGAGTCCAAATTATATATGCCCGGGGGAGTCAATAGTCCGGTGAGGGCCTTTAAGGATGTGCCGATGAATCCGCCTGTGATAAAAAGCGGCAGTGGGGCTTACATATACGATGAAGACGGAAATAAGTATATAGACTTTGTCTGTTCCTGGGGACCCATGATACTGGGCCATTGTGATGAAGATGTGGTGAAGGCCATAAAAGATACCAGTGAAAGGGCCATATCTTTTGGTGCCACTACAGAACTTGAACTTCAGCTTGCAAAATATATATGCACTACTGTGGATAATGTGGAAATGCTTAGAATGGTCAATTCCGGAACAGAGGCTACTATGAGTGCCGTGAAGCTTGCCAGGGGATATACGGGAAGAAATAGAATAATAAAGTTTGCCGGCTGCTATCATGGACATTTTGACGATTTTCTGGTGGAAGCAGGTTCTGGAGTTATGACGGAGGGTATTCCGGGAAGTGCAGGTGTGCCTGAGGACAGTATAAAAAATACTCTGGTAGCCCAGTACAATGATATTTCAAGTGTAGAAGATATTTTTAAGCAGCAGGGCAGTGACGTAGCTGCAGTTATAGTGGAACCTGTGGCAGGCAACATGGGTGTGATTCCAGGGGATGAGAATTTTTTGAAATCACTTAGAGCACTGTGTGATGAAAATGGGGCTCTTCTCATATTTGATGAAGTGATGAGTGGATTTAGGGTTGCCTATAAGGGTGCCCAGAGCATCTATAAAATAAAACCTGATCTTACAACTATGGCTAAGATCATAGGAGGGGGTCTTCCCTGTGGAGCCTACGGCGGAAGAAAAGATATAATGGAAAAGCTTTCGCCTCTTGGACCTGTGTATCAGGCAGGTACCATGTCTGGAAATCCCCTTGTAATGGCTGCGGGAATTACAACGCTGAGAAAGCTTCATGATCATCCTGAGTACTATGTACATCTCGAAAAATTGGGAAAGAAATTGGAAGATGGAGTGAAAAATATAGCTGAGCAGAAAAAACTGCCTGTAGTGATAAACAGGTGCGGTGCCATGTTTGCACTGTTTTTCACAGAGGATTCCAAAGTGAAAAATTACAGCGATGCCAAAAAATGTGATACAGGTATTTTTGCGAAATACTTCACCCATATGATAAAAAAGGGCATTTATGTTGCACCTTCACAATTTGAAGCTGTATTTTTGAATGTAAAACACACTGAAGAAGATGTTGACAGATTCCTGCAGGCATTTAATTCCTTTGAAATTTAAAATTGCATGTCTGCGTTGTCAAAGTGCAAATACCGGAAGTCCACTAAATTCGGCATTTGCACTTTAATACAGTAGGTTTATTTTTTTATATGTCTTTTTCTTCTATGTCTTTCAGGTAGTCAATTAGATCTTCTCTCAAATCCTGTCTCTTTAGGGCATAGTATATGTTTGCTTCCAAAAATCCCAGTTTATCTCCGGCATCATATCTTCTGCCTTTAAAATTGTAGGCATACATGGGTTCTATTTTTGCAAGAGCTCTTAAAGCATCTGTCAGTTGTATTTCCCCGTTTTTATCCGGTATTGTCCTTTCTAGGATTTCAAATATTTTAGGAGTTGTTATATACCTCCCTAAAATTGCCATATTTGAGGGGGCTTCTTTGGCATCAGGTTTTTCTACCAGACTTTTTACTCTGTAAATTCTGTCACCTATTTTTGTCCCGTCTACGATGCCATACTTTGAAACTGCACTCTTTTTTACCGGCTGAACTCCTAAAATTGATCCTCTGTGCTTCTCGTAGCAGTCTATCAATTGCCTGAGGCAGGGTATTCTGTTGTCAACTATGTCATCTCCTAACATGACCGCAAAGGGTTCATCCTGTATAAAATTCTTAGCCAGACTTACGGCATGTCCTAGTCCTTTGGGTTCTCTCTGCCTTATATAATATATATCCACCATATTTGATATGTTTTGGACCAGCTTCAGCAAATCTGTCTTGTTGTTTTTCTCAAGCTCATCTTCCAGCTCAACTGATTTATCAAAATGATCTTCGATGGATCTTTTATTTTTACCTGTAATTATCAAAATCTCTTCAATTCCAGAAGACACTGCTTCCTCAACTATGTACTGGATAGTTGGTTTGTCTACTATAGGAAGCATTTCCTTGGGCTGTGCCTTTGTAGCTGGTAAAAATCTTGTACCCAATCCTGCTGCAGGAATTACTGCTTTTTTAATGTCCATATGAATGTTTACTCCTTTCCATACCTTTATTGGTTTCTCCTATATCAATTCTTGTCTTTTAATCTTAAAAAGTTCTTAAAAAAACTCCTATCAAATGTAAATTGAATTTGAACAATGCCATTTTGTTTACAATTTGCTCACTATTGCCGGAAGTTGCTTGTCCCTGTCCATGAGCACTTTTACGAGATAGAAGAACAAAAGCACATTTAGCAGAGATATTCCGTCGGTTATTATGCTGTGGGAGTTGGAATTCATGCGGTTTAATGTTCCGAAGAGTATATAGTATATGTTGCCGTAGATGGTTATGGTATACCCCATGAGCAGTGTGAGGAATCTTTTATCCTTCAAGTATATAAATGCCAAAATGCACAGTGCAGTAGCTGGAAACAGATATCTTTCATGCATTCCTGTGGAAAAAGCAAAGACTCCAGAAATTTGAACAAGTGCACAGGAAAATGCCAGGGTTTTGCTCTTCCGTCTGATATAAATTATCCAGGAAAGCACTGTAATTGTAATGATTGCGGCCAATCCCCAGATTTTATAACTGAATATTAGAAATGTATTTGAACTGTTTTCATAATTTGCTCCCATCAAGTTAAAGAAATTAAATCCGTTCACAGAAGCATAGGGGTATTCCGATATGGTATTTGAGTACAATTTAAAGATCCACATTATATTTTGGCTGGCGGAAAAGGGTATTATCACTGCTAGGGCAGTTATTCCGGCTGAAATTACCGATTTTATAAATATTTTCAAATCTTTTTTCCTTATGAGTTCAAAGAAAAGTACGGGAAGGAAGATGATTCCCTGGGGTTTCATAAGTACCGAGCTGGCAAAAAATACTGAAGAAAGTGCAGTTTTCCCTTCTGACAGCAGAAATAGTGAAAGTACAACGAGTAATGTAAAAAATGAATCCACCTGTCCCCACAGGGCCGAATCTATAAATACAGCCGGGCTGAAGATATAGAATATGCTTAGAAATACACTCATTTCTGCAGAAAGATATTTTTGGGCCAATTTGTATATTAGATAAGCTGTGGCCATATCCGCTATTATTGAGGGCAGCTTCAGGAGCAGAATATAATATGGGTTTAATGAACTTAAACTTGCTGCTTTGCCTATAAAAAACAGTACGTATATATAGAGTGGAGGGTAGTCGCTGGAACTGGAATTTATGTAAAATTGAGAAAAATTGTTTGCAGCAGAAGATGCCCAGCTTTCAAACAGCCTCACATCTCCTCCGTATCCCTCCATAAAAGTCGACAATGTGATCTTGAGGAACAGACTCGTAAAAAGCATCGAAAAAATAAGCATTTTGGTATTTACAGATTTTATCTTCATATTTTTCTGTATGAAATTGCGATATATTACGATACACAGTGCAAGAAATACTGCCAGGTATACGGTGAGAAGCGGTGCAAACTTGTTATTTGAAGAATTAAATCCATTCTTACCGGAGTTTATCGTATTGTTGTGGTTATTCTGAGTGTTTGCATTGCTGCCGGGCGGCGTTTGCTTCACACTGTGGTTCCAATTTTTATTTCCTGTCTGTCCATTTTGTCTATTAAATTGACTGAATTGTCCTGTCCTGTTTTGTGGATAGGAATTTGACTTGTAGTTTTTTACACTGTAGATGCATAGTAAAAATGATAATGACATTAAAAAAATTAGGATTATTTTCAATAGACTGTTTTTTGAAAAAATTTTTTTCATATATCTTGAAACTCCTTTCCTAAAATCTAGTATGGGAATATAATTATATATATCTTCTAGGATAAAGCTTAAAATAATCTTAAAAATAACCAGATGGTTGTTGATTCAGATTGATAGGACTAGCTTTCTTAACAGACTTGGGGGTTGGACAATTGGATAATTTAATATTTAGTTTTAACGTGATAATGCCTATATTTATTGTAATTGCACTGGGATATTTCATAAAGGAAGTAGGACTTATAGATGACAGGTTTATAAATACTGCTGTCAAATTTAATTTTAGAGTTGGATTGTCCACACTGCTTTTTGAAAATATATATGTCTCCAAATTGAGCGATATAGCCAACACTAAACTCATGATATTTGTATTTTTATGTATATTCGGTTCAGTATTGGTACTTTGGCTTATTGTACCGTTGTTTATTAAGGACAGGAAAAGGGCTTCTGCTGTGATACATACTATATATAGGAGCAATTTTGTGCTCCTTGGAGTTCCCATGGGAATGTACATGCTTGGAAAATCCCATATGGGACCTATTTCTCTTTTGCTGCCCATAGTCATTCCCACCTATAATTTTTTTGCGGTGCTGGTACTTGCGGCTTTTGACGAAAGAGGTGACAAAAGCGGTATAGGAAGTAAAATAAAGTATACTCTTGTAGGAATAGTGAAAAACCCGCTTATCATAGCATCGTTTCTGGGCATAGTCTTTCAGCTGTTTTCCATAAAACTGCCTTTGTTTATGGAAAGGGCTGTTTCCGATGTTGCTTCCCTTGGTACTCCTCTGGCCCTTATAACACTAGGTGCCCAGCTGGAATTTAAGAGTGTAAAGGAAAATTTGAAATACTCCATAACAGCTTCTGTGGGGAGGCTCATAGTAGTTCCCTGTATAGTTGTCACATTGGCGTTTTTAATGGGATTTAGAAAATATGATCTAGGTGCCATATTTATATTGTTTTCTTCACCTTCTGCTATTTCCTGTTATGTAATGGCTGAGGAAATGAATTCTGATTACAAGCTCACGGGAGATGTTGTGATCTTGACCACTTTTTTCTCAATGTTTACTATATTTATAGGCATATATCTGCTTAAAAGCCTGTCTCTTTTGTAGAATTTGAATAATTTTCCCTCGGTATGATATAATTTATGGTAAGTATGAGTAGGAGGAGAAACCTTATGGAAAAAATTGCACTTTTGACAGATTCTGCTTGTGACATAGATGATGAAACCATAAAAAAGTACAGCATAGAAATATTGCCTTTTAGGATTATATATAAGGATAGGGAATATATAGATAAAGTTGAGATCACTCCAAAAGAAGTATATGACAGCATGAAATATGAAATTCCAAAATCTTCTCTACCTTCAATAGACGATATGGAAAGTGTTTTTGACAGGCTGGAAAGGGAAAACTATACTCATGTGGTAGCTGTTACGATTTCCAGCGGACTTTCAGGTACATATAATGCTTTGAAAATGGTAAGCAAAAAACATAATAAACTGTCATCGTATGTTTATGATTCCAAATCCACTTCCCTGGGAGAGGGTATAGTTTTAAAAGAGTGTGGAAGGCTTTTGGATCAGGGCAGAAGTTTTAGTGAAATTGTAAACTGCATACCTGGGATAAAGAAGAGGATGCACTTTTTTTTCGTATTCGGCACTCTGGAGTATGCCAGAAAAGGAGGGCGTATAGGGAGACTGTCGGGTACAATAGGTGAGATTTTGGATATAAAGCCAATAGTGTACTTTGACGATGATCAGGGCATATGTTTTACCCGTCATAAGGTGAGGGGAAGGAAGAGATCTTTAAGTAAAATGATAGACATAGGTAATGATTTTTTAGCTAAATCCCCCTGTGACGTATATGTAGTTCACGGCAATGCCAGAGAAGAAGCCGAAAATATTTATAACAGGATTTCTGGACTTCCCAACGTGGAAAATATATACATGATAGGTCAGATAAGTCCTATAGTAGGTGTGTATTCAGGACCGGGAACTGTCGGTGTATGCTATGTAGAACGAAATGGGGAAAATCAGGTATATTGACAGGACATATCTAAATGATTATAATTAATAGCATAATTTAATATAAATCTTGAACTTATCAAGAGAGGTGGAGGGAACAGGCCCTTTGAAACCCGGCAACCAGTACGTTGTTGTATATTGGTGCTAAGTCCTGCAGCGGAAGCTGAAAGATGAGAATATATTTTGCGATTTTAAGTCTGAGGTATATCCCCAGACTTTTACTTTATTCTCAGATGTTATTTGATGTATTGATAATTTGAAAGGATGTGGCTGTAGTGCCTGAATTGAGCAGAAAATTAATTAATTTTACCGATTCTGTTATAAGAAGAATGACGAGAATATCGAACAAATATGGAGCAATTAATTTGTCTCAGGGTTTTCCTGATTTTGATCCTCCTAAGGAGATAGAGGAAGCACTTAGAACAGCAGCAGTCAAGGGACCTCATCAGTATGCCATCACCTGGGGCGCACAGAATTTGAGAGAAGCTCTTGCAGAAAAACAGTCCAGATTCATGGGACTTGACATAGATCCGGATACCCAGATTGTAATTACCTGCGGCAGTACTGAGGCTATGATGGCTTCTGTCATGACTGTCTGTGATCCGGGAGATAAGGTAATAGTATTCTCGCCTTTTTATGAAAATTATGCTGCAGATGCCATATTGAGCGGAGCTGAGCCCATATATGTTTCTCTTTATCCGCCTGATTTTTCTTTCAACAAGACTGAACTTGAAAATGCCTTTAAGCAAAGGCCGAAGGCCCTTATACTCTGTAACCCGTCAAATCCTTCAGGAAAGGTGTTTACACTTGAGGAATTGAAATTCATAGCCCGTCTAGCAGAAAAATATGATTCTTTCGTAATAACGGATGAAGTGTACGAGCATATTGTAATGGATCCCCATAAACATGTCTATTTTGCTTCACTTCCGGGAATGTTTGACAGAACCTTGAGCTGCAGCTCCTTTTCCAAGACTTATTCCATAACCGGGTGGAGAATAGGCTATGTTATAGGTGACGAGAGGGTAATAGAAAATGTGCGAAAAGTACATGATTTTCTTACGGTGGGGGCGGCGGCACCTCTTCAGGAAGCAGTTGTGGCCGGGCTTAAACTGCCTATGGAGTACTATGACTGGCTGAAGAATTTATATACGAAAAAGAGAGATTTGTTTCTCCAGGGATTGAGCGAGGCAGGACTTAAATATGTGAAGCCCCAGGGAGCTTATTATGTGCTCATAGATGTTTCGGAATTTAATGTAAAAAATGATTTGAAATTTTGTGAGTGGCTGGCAAAAGAAGTTGGAATAGGGGCGGTTCCTGGGTCAAGCTTCTTTAAAGAAGATGTGAATTATCTGATAAGGCTTCATTTTGCAAAGAAGGATGACACACTTTTAAAGTCCATTGAAAAGCTGAAAACCCTGAGGGAAAAAGCCAGATTTTATAAAGAGTAGTCCAGGTTATCCCCGGGGGTAATAAACAGAGTTCAAGGCTTAAATATCAAACCTCATCATCTGATGTTTATGCTTTGAACTCTGTTTTTTTGTCGATTGTGAATTGTGCACTGTGAATTGTCAACTGTCAATTGTTCATTGTCAATTGTCAATTGAATAAATGTTGCAATTTTATTCTATTTGTTATATATTATATATAACAAATAGAATAGGAGGGTAGTTATGATAATTAAAATTGATTTTGAATCTGAAATGCCCATCTATGAACAGCTTAAAAGGAGTATTATAGAGGGAATGGCAGCTGGAGATCTGAAGCCGGGGGAAAGCCTGCCTTCTGTGAGACAGATGGCGGAGGATATAGGGATAAATTTGCACACCGTGAATAAAGCTTATAATATATTGAAATCTGATGGATACTTGAATATAGACAGAAGAACAGGAGCTGTTATAAATCAAAACTATCCTAAAAATAGTGAGGAATTTAATGAAAAGCTGGTGAGGGAATTGACCTATCTGCTGGCAGAAGCCTATTTGAGGGATGATAAATTGGAAGATATATTGAAATTATGTTCCGGTATATATCAAAAATACGATTTGCAAAATAAATAAAGGCAGGTGAATGTTAATGAAGGAAAATTTATTTTTATGTATATATTTGTGCTTTATATTTTTATTGATACTTGTCATCAACATGCTGACACCGAATTTTACCAGAAAGGAAATTGTATTTGGAGTAAGAATACCTGGAGATAAAATGGACAGTGCTGAAATCAAAGATATAAAAAGGCAGTTTATAAAAAATAATCTGATAATAGGGATTCCATTTATGCTGCTGTTTAGTTTTCTAAATTACAAATTCCTGAGTGCAGCTGTGATTTTGTTTACTGTTTTTGCCTTTGTCTTTATAGATTTTCTGGTATATATGATATCCAACAGGGCTGTTAAAGCTCTTAAATTGAAGAATTCCTGGTTTGAGGGAAAAAAGCAGGCTGTGGCAGTGGATGTAGGTTACTCCAGGGACAAGGGAAAAACTCTGGTATCGCCATGGTTTTTTCTGATTCCCGTATCAATAATTTTGATAAATATAATTTTGGGATATGCAAATTATGCACCTTTGCCCAATAGGGTGCCCACTCACTGGGATCTTTCAGGAAATATCAACGGTTATCAGACCAAATCCATATTTTTGATCTGGGAAATGCCTCTTACTGAAATGGCAGTGACTCTCATGCTTTTCATAGTGTATAAGATCATAGGCTGGTCAAAACAGCAGACAAATGTTTCAAACCCTGAAATTTCCGTGAAAAAAAACAGGAGATTCAGGAGAATATGGTCCATATACGCGGTGTTTTCTGCGGTAGCGGTGAATTTGATTTTGACTGTTGGAACCATTCAAATATTTGATATAATTGAAATTTCACACCTGTTTGTGCTCATCTTCACCATAGTCTTTGTCATATTTATAACTTTGATCAGCGTGGTGCTGTCTATAAAGATAGGACAGGGAGGAAGCAATATAGAAATAGGAAAACAGGACTTTGGGAAAATCGAATCTGAATTTACGGATAAAGATGATGATAATTTTTGGAAGCTGGCGAACACCATATATTACAACCCTGATGATCCATCCCTCTTTGTGGAAAAGAGGTTTGGCATAGGCTGGACAATAAATGCAGGGAGACCTGCAGGAATGGCCATATATATAGGTCTGATTGTATTTATAATAGCAGTTATAGGCTTTTCAATCTTTGCCCAAAATTAAAAACCGCCAATTGTGCACCATGAATTGTCAGTTGTGTGTTGTGCGCTGTCAATTGCCCATCGTGCATTTTGTGCTGTCAGTTGTGCATTGTGCACTGTTCATTGAATAAAACTACCAGGGACGGTTATGTTCTAGCCATCCCTGTTCTTCCCAATATTTTTTATCAACAGCATTGAAGGTAAATTTTTTCTGGACAAAGCGCATAGCGTAAAAGAGGGCCTTTACTTTTAGGCTGGGTTTTACCTTACCGCATCTGTGCAGGATTTTATCGGATAATTTTTTTACATCCCCATGAATTTTTACTTTTTTCTTTTCACTTACACCCTCCCAGTCTACGGCGGCAACTGCCCTGCCGTAGGTAAATATCTTACCTGTTCCCCAGAAGGTCAAGCTGTCCACAATATCTTTAATTGTAGATTTCATTCCGCCGCCGGCAGCCGTTGAAATAACTAAGGCCATTTTGGAGAACATTGTCTTATTAGGACGGTGTACCATCCACTGAAAGCCGAAATGATCCAGTAATGTCTTCATCTGCCCGCTCACGTGAAATACATATACGGGACTTGTAAGAATAATTAAATCTGCTTTTTCAATTGCCTCTCTTATTGGATTGACTTGATTATAATGAGGACATGCTTTTTCACCTATAGTAAAACATGAACTGCATCCGCGGCAAAAATTTGGCATATCTTTTGGCAGAAAAAATTCTGTAATTTCACTTGTCTCCGGTTGTAGTCTTTCTAAAAATAGCTGGCAAATACTATAAGTACTTCCTCGATGTTCTGTACCGTATATCACTGCAATTTTCATAAGATTCTCCTTGTTTTATATATTGATTGATCTCAAAAACTATAAAGTGAGTTTACCAATATTACAGTTTAATTGCAAGCATAATTGTAAATTGTGTATTGTGAATTGTGAATTGGCAATGGTTGTGTTAGAATATTTTATATAATTAATCAAATATAATTTAAAATTATTGAGGTAGGGGGTAAAATAGGTGATATCTGATAAAATGAAGGAATATGTATCTAAAAGCTCCATAATAAGGGCTATGTTTGAGGAGGGAAAAAAGCTCTCTTCAATTTATGGAGAAGAAAATGTATTTGATTTCAGTCTGGGCAATCCCAATGTAAAACCGCCTGAATCTATAAGAGAGGCTGTATATGAAATATTGAGGGAAGAGCCTCCTAATTTAGTCCATGGATATATGAACAACTCCGGTTATGAAGATGTAAGGGCCAAAATTGCTGAAAATATCAACAAAAAATATAATGTGAAACTCACTAAAAACAATTTAGTAATGACCTGCGGGGCTGCAGGCGGATTAAATATTATTTTGAAAACTCTTTTAAATCCTGGAGATGAAGTTATTGTATTTTCGCCGTTCTTTGGGGAATATGAAAACTATGTAAAAAATTTTGATGGAAGGCTTGTCATTATACCCTCGGACAGTGAAACTTTTGAGCCCGATTTAAATGAACTGGAGGACAAAGTGAATTCCAGGACTAAAGCTGTAATAATAAATTCACCAAATAACCCGACGGGGGTTGTATATTCGCAAAATCTCATTAAAGGCATGGCAGAAGTCTTGAATAGAAAACAGCAGAAGTTTAATACCAGTATATATTTGATTTCCGACGAACCCTATAGGGAAATAGTATATGACGGAGTGGAAGTACCCTATATATTGAATTACTACAGAAATTCATTTGTCGGATATTCTTACAGCAAATCACTTTCTCTTCCCGGAGAGAGAATAGGATATGTAGTCTGCAGCAGTGATGCAGATGATTTTGATAACATAATGCAATCTTTGAATGTAGCCAACAGAATCCTGGGATTTGTAAATGCGCCTTCACTGTTTCAAAGGGTCATTGCAAAATGTGTGGATTCAAAAGTGGATGTGAACATATACAAAAAAAATCGGGATCTTTTGTACAACCATCTTGTAAAAATAGGATTCTCCTGTGTCAAACCAGATGGTGCCTTTTATCTGTTCCCAAAATCGTTGATACCGGATGATGTTGAATTTGCACAGCGGGCAAAAAAATTCAATCTTCTTATAGTCCCGGGATCATCTTTCAAATGTCCGGGCTATTTCAGACTTTCTTACTGTATTTCATATGATAAAATAGAAAAATCACTGGATAGTTTTGATAAGCTAGGGGTCTGACCCCATTCCAAAAAATGTCAGGGGGTCAGACCCCTAAAAAAAGGGAGATAATTATTGTGAATGAGCAAAAAGAAGTTTGTGCTTTTATAAACTGTAATATAATTGATGGCAGATTTGAAAGCAATATGATAAATGAAGGTGTAATGCTAGTAGAGAATGTAGATGGTATAGGAAAGATAAAATCTCTGGGGAATAAAATGGAGGTTGGTATACCTAAGGACTGTAAGGTATTTGATTTAAAGAATAAATATGTGGTTCCTGGACTTATAGATGCTCATGTGCATCTTTTCGGGGATGGGAATCCTTTTACAGAAGAAGGTGTAAAGAGGACTCCGGATGAAAATCTAGAGTTCATGAAGTCATCTCTTGGAAAATATCTTCTCGAGGAGAACATGAAAAAAAATGCAATGGCAGCACTTCATGCCGGAGTGACTACTTTCCGAAGCGTGGGAGATCCACTTTACTATGATATAGAAGTTAAAAATGAAATGAAAAACGGCGGTCAAATTGGACCTGACATGTTATGTGCTGGACCTATGATATGCATAACTGGAGGGCATGGATATAAACTTGTATCTGAAGCTTCAGATTCACCCTGGGAAGGAAGAAAAAAGGTAAGAGAACATGTTTATAAGGGTACGGATCTTATAAAAATAGCTAGTACGGGCGGAGTTACCGATTCCAGGAAAATAGGCGAAGCAGGAAGAGTCCAGATGACCTATGATGAAATTGCGGCTGTATGTGATGAGGCCCATAGGGCAGGTCTGCTTGTGGCAAGTCACTGCCAGAGCACCAGAGGATTGAAGGAAGCTTTGAGGGCAGGAGTGGATACCATAGAGCACGGTGCTTCCATGGATGATGAAATAATAGAGCTTTTCAAACACAATCCTAAATCCTTGAGAGGCTACAGTGCTCTTATACCTACCTTTGCTCCGGCAATTTATACGTCGGAAATCAGCACTGAGTACACAAAGCTTGACGATGTGCAGTTTGCCAATGGCAGAATTATAAGGGATGAAATGACCAGAGGATTTAAAACTGCTATAGATGAAGGTATAAAAGTTGGACTTGGCACTGATGCAGCCATGCCTTTTGTAACCCACTATAATACCTGGAGAGAACTGCAGCTTCAGGTAAAATACGGCGGAGCCTTAAATGCACAGGCCATATATTTTGCAACTAAATCAAATTCTGAAATTCTGGGAATTGATAAAGAAGTTGGAACCCTTGAGCCTGGAAAATTTGCAGATTTTGTTATCCTGGATGGCAACCCTCTTGAAGATCTGAATTGTTTTGAAAAACCGCTGATGGTGGTTAAACGAGGAAATATTATAGATAATACAAGAGAGTATATAATACCTGAAGTGGAGAAGTTTGTAAAATAGGGTCAGACCCCCTGACAGAAAATGTCAGGGGGTCTGACCCTATTTTAATAAGTAAATACCATCTTGCCATCTCTCAGTGCAATTGGTTTTGACCACAGCCATGTGTTGGTAGTGCTGTCATCAAAATAGTAGAGTGCACCTTTGGTAGGATCGTAGCCGTGAAGCGCATCATAAGCTGCTTTTTTCGATTCCTCCGAGGCGGGTTTGTTTATCCAACCGTTCAATACAGGAGTGAATTGATAGTATCCACCTGATTTTTCATATATTACACCCTTTATAGTGGATGGGTATTTTGGATTGCGGACTCTGTTTAAAACCACAGCAGCCACACCGACCTTAGCTTTATAGGACTCGCTTTGTGCCTCTGCGTTTACCAGCCTTGCAAGTAGATCCAGGTCGCTTTGGCTGTAGGGTACTATAGTGGGAGGAGCTGCTCCTTTGAAGATGTACCCTGAAGGTATATTGAGCACCTGACCCGGATAAATATACTTGTCCACATTAGAGTTGGCGGCAATCAATGTATTTAAAGATATATCGAATTTTTTTGCTATTAAATAGAGAGTATCAGTAGCTTGTACAATATAAGTTTTCGAATTTACCTTTAAAATCTGATTTGGATATATGGTAGTTTGACTTAAATTGTTGTCTCTCATTATCGTATCCACACTGTTCTTGAACAACACGCCTATTTTAAATATAGAATCACCTGATTTTACTGTATAACTTGCTGCATGAACCTGGGTAAAAGATACAGCACAAAGAGATATTGCAAAAAGTATACTCCTCATTTTCTTGAAATGCATATTAGATTATCCCCCTTAATTTTGCCTACGGAGTTAGTTGACGGGTTCGGGACTGTGGGATACCCCTACTTTAAAAGAAAGATTCACCCCTAGATATTATCCCCCGCATTTCATCACTGAAATTTAGGCTTGTCTTGTTTGCTATTCTAACAGTATTTCCAGAAAATATCCATGTAAAATTAGTGGGAAATCTGGTAAATTAAACCAGGTTTTTAACATCTTAACTCTACAACTTAAATTCACCTATTGTCTTTGCAATATTCTGTGCCAGTGCTGCCAGGTTCTGTGATGAATCGGCAATACCTGAAGAGGCCTTGGTGACTTCTTCAACACTGCTCAATATTTCTTCAGATCCGGCAGCAGATTCTTCAGCTGTAGAAGCCGTATTTTCAACAGCTGAATTTATACCTGTCATCATTTCTTTCATTTGTTTTGAAGAAGTGTCCATGTGTTGTGACATGGTATTTATAAAATCAGCATCATTTTCATAGTGCACTCCCGTTTCCATCAGTAGGTTGTAATTGGGCTGGACGCTGTTTGACATGTAATCCAGAATCTCGTTGCCGCTGGAAGATAGATTTTCAAAAGCTGTCTCTACAGAAAGCACCATTTTATTTATACCCTCCACGGTATTGGAGGATTGTTCTGCAAGCTTTCGTATTTCCTCCGCCACTACTGAAAAGCCCTTTCCTGCTTCCCCTGCTCTGGCGGATTCGATGGCGGCATTTAATGCCAGCAGATTAGTCTGTTCTGCTATATTTCCGATTGTTTCCGACATGACTTTGACCTGTGAAACTGCCTCTCCCGCTTTTATAGCTTCTACGATTTTATTTTTTTTCTCATTGTATATGGCCTCTCCCTCTTTTATGCTCTGTGAGGCTTTTTCTTTTATATTTTTAGCACGTTCTTTTATCTCTGAAGAAGTTTTAGACGTCTTTTCAGCATCTCCCAGAAGGATGTCCACACTTTGTGCCATTTTCTGGGAAGATGTGCTTATCTGCTGGGTTACGCTGCTTAGATTTTGAGAACCCGTTGCTATATTTGCCGTAGACTCATTTACAGAATTCATCATTGAGGATATTTCTTCTGTAGATGCGGATAGTTCTTCGCTGGATGCACTCATTTCCTCAATGCTGTTATTTATCTGGCTGATTAAATCCCTTATATTATTTTTTGCATTGTTCAGATTGGTGGCGATATCTCCAATTTCATCTTTGCTGCTGGCCTTTAAAGACTGGCTTAAATCCCCCTTGCTTATTAAATCTGTAAAAGACAGTATCTTGTTGATTCTTTTTATGAGTCCGGCGGTGATCCTGTTGCCTAAAATTATTGCTGCAATTATTCCAATTAGAGTCAGAGCTATAATTGTATAGAAAGAAGTCCTGAATGTATTGTTAATACTTATATACTGCTTTTCGGCCTTTTCATTTATAATTTTAATCAATTGTTCAATACTTTCAGTGAGTTTGTTTCTATAAGAAGCCGCCTGTTTGTTTAAAGTCATGGCATCATCGTATTTGCCCGAAGCCATGAGGTTTATAATATTATTGCATATGTTCAGCCATTCAGCCCTTTGCTTGTTTAAACTTGCCAACTGAGTTTTTTCCTCCGGTGTAAGATCTGATTTTTCATAAGTACTGATTATATTTGTATTTTGATTTTGTAATTCCTTCATAGCTTCAGCCGTATCTTTTACATTGTTTTTGTCCCTGCTTTCAACTAGATTTATTATCTCAAGGCGAAGCTTCATTGAATTGGCGTCAAATCTGTCTAAATTTTCTATAGATTTCAGATTGGCGTTGTACAGTTCGCTGGATTTTTTATTTACCGTGTTTAAATTGATTGTGCCTATCATGCCTATTATTATGATAAACAAAGATGTCACTAGAAATCCTGTTAAAAGTTTTTTACCTATTTTTAGATCCTTGAACCATGTCATATTGATCCTCCTCTTTTTAGTTATGTGCAAAACCATGAACTCGTTTAAGAATATCTTACAACCTCAATTTTATATATGCCGTCTTGATTTTGCAATTAACTTAAATATAATTTAACAATAACTTAACTATAGTACCCATAATCATAACACTTTTAACTTACAAATTACACCTAAATTTTTCATATAACTACAAAAAATACTATAATATAGCTGTAACACAATTTAATTGCCGTAATACTATGTAATAAGAATTGTTTAGCTGTATCAAACCTTTGTTTTTATGTTACATAAAAACAAAGGAGGTGTTATATTGAGAAATTGGTGTATTCATTCCAGAAAAATTCCGATAAGTTTGAGACACTGCAAGTACCTGGGAGAAGGCCATAGTGGGCAGGTATACCTTATGCCCGATGGAAGAGCTTTAAAAATATTTAACAGTTCAGACAGCTGCAGGAATGAATATGATATATTAAAATCGGTAGAAAAAAGCAGGTATTTTCCGAAGGTTTATGAAGTCGGTAAGTATTATATTATAAGAGATTATGTAGGCGGAATGAATGTAGAAAAGTATCTGAAGAAATATGGACTGAGCAGGGAATTTGTCATAAAAGTGGCTGATTTGATAGACGACATGAAAAAGATGGGCTTTAAAAAATTGGAGATCAGGTTTCCCCACCTGTTTGTTCAGGAAGATGGATCTCTCATGGTAATAGACCCCAGGAAAAGCTACGAGCAAAATATACCTTACCCCAAATCCTTCTTGAAGAAGCTGAAAAAAATGGGAATGCTGGAGCAGTTTATAAAGATACTGGATGAAGAGAGGCCCTGCATGAATTGGGGAAAGTATGTGAAAATCAAATAAAAATGGACAAGCAAAGCAGCCGTAATTGCAAAGCATCCTTTGAACTTTTAGGTTAAATGCTGCAGCTGTAGATTATATACTATACCTCTGTTTACTGAATATTTAATGGAGAGTGAATAGTAAATCAGTATTTCTGGTTTTTACCGAAAATTCACCAAAATTCTATACTATTCACTCTGCAGTTTAGATTTTATATTTGTACTTTATTTTTTCTGTTTATTGAAAAAGAGTTGAAATATTTGGACAAAAATACTAATATACTTGTATGTGATAAAAATTATAAATGAGGGTGTAAATATGAAAGTAATTTTTATTGTTCCGGCAGCAGATATAAGGAGAAATGCCATATATAGGTTTGGCGATAAAATTTATGGGCATTCCAATTCTATTTCAGGGCCGTTGATACTCGGGAGGATATTAAAAGATGCAGGATATGATGTAGAAGTATATGAGGAGCTGTATAAAGACTTGAATTTCAATAAATTTGAAAACGCGGATTTAATAATGCTCTACACCATGACCTCTTCTTCCACAAGAGCATATCACATTGCAGACTATTTTAGAAGTGTCAAGCACAAGAGAGTAGTCATAGGGGGTATACATGCTTCCAGCCTGCCTGAAGAGGCTCTACAGCATGCAGACCAGGTAGTAGTTGGAGAAGGTGAAAGGGTAATTGTAGACGTAGCCAGCGGAAAAATTAAGGACAAGATAGTTTATTCAAAATGCATAGAGAATCTGGATGAGATACCTTTCCCGGATTACAGTCTTTTAAAAACTCCCTGCAGGGCCGCCAATGTCATGACCTCCAGGGGATGTCCTTTTAGCTGCTCTTTTTGTACCACTTCCAGGATGTTTCATCCTTATAGAAAGAGGACTCCTGATAATGTCATAGAAGAGTTGAGGATGTATAAAGACCAGGGATTTAAATACGTAAATTTTGAAGATGACAATTTTACTGCAGACAAAGAGAGGGCCAAGGAAATACTTAGAAAGATGATTTCAAATGACCTGGTGTTTAGAGAGACCTTTTTCTTCGGACGGACAGATATGGCAAACGATGAGGAACTGCTTCAGCTCCTCCATGATGCGCACCTGAACAGGGTACTTATAGGAATTGAATCCCTGAATCAAAAGTCCCTGGACAACATAAACAAGAAACAGAAAATTTCCGATATTGAAAAATGTGGTACAGCCCTTGTCAAGCACAAGATAAGGCTGATAGCCAGCCTTGTACTGGGGCTTGATGATGACAGTAAGGAGGACATGGAAAGAGGAGAAAAATTCTGTGAGAGGATAAATGCCTATCAGTTCCAGCCGGCTATTTTGACTCCCTTTCCCAACACACCTGTTTATGAGCAGTATAAGAGGGAAGACCGCTTGCTGGACAATGACTGGCAGTACTATGACATGATGGTTGTAAACTTCAAACCTAAAAAGATGTCTCCATATGATCTGCAAAGTGAATTTTTTAAGGTGGCAAAATTGTTCTATACCTTTAAATCTTCTTTCAATATACTCAAGATTTTTGGGTTTGTAGCTTGGCTTAGGAGAGTTGGGCTGTGGATTGCGGTAAAATTTGGAGAAGCTTTTTTCAAGAAAAAATCCAATACAAAAGATGGGAACATATATAACAGAATAAAAGAGGCGTCTATTTAGATCTTTTTATTTCCGGAAAAGTTTTTACGTAAGTAAAGGGCTTAGAGTAAATTGCTTTAAGCCCTTTTCATTTTCCAAGAGAATATATATCGGAAAACTCTATATTTATCTTTTCTACGTTGGTTTTAAACAATTCATTGTTTTTCACGTCATTTTCCTTCACCAGTTCTACCGGAAGTTCTATAAAAAATTTACTTCCCTTTCCTTCCTCACTTTTAACACTTATTTTACCATTGTGAAGATCTACCAGGCTCTTTACCAGATAGAGTCCTATTCCGCTTCCCTCGCAGTCCCTTGAAAGGGAACGATTTGCCTGGCCGAAGCGTTCAAATATAAGATCCAGCTTGTCTTTCGGAATTCCCTTGCCGTCATCTTCTACGGTGATAAGCACTGTCTTTCCCCTGTCTTCAACATTTACGTATATATGTCCCCTGGAATCTGTATATTTAAAGGCATTTGACAGCAGGTTGAGCATTATACGCTCCAATTTAGTTGGATCAAAGGCCATGATCTTTTCCTCTACATTTGTGTCAAATATCAGTTCTATATCCTTGCTGTTTATATAGGAAGCCACGGATTGGGTGATGTCTTCCACCACGCTTACTATATTCTGATTTTGCTTGTTTATTTTAATAGCTCCCGAGTCAAGCCTGGTTATGTCTAAAAGATTGTTTACAATTCTTATTAGTCTCAGGCAGTTCTGCTTCATGGTTTTTAGGTAGAATTTGCATTTTTCAATACTTTCGTTGCTGCATCTGTTCACATATATGTCCATGGTCTGGATGGCAACGAATATTACATTTATGGGAGTCTTGAGCTCGTGGGACATATTTACGAAGAATTCTGTTATAAGTGAATTGAATTCCCTGGTTTCGTTGAGCAGTTTCAAGTTCTCTTCCGCAGTGTTTTTAAGGTTTTCCATCTGCTTTTCAGGTGTCAGATCAAGCAGCAGTGTCATCACTGCAGGTTTGCCGTCATAGACGAAAAATGAAGAGGTATTTCTGACGGATATGGCATTCCCCTGACAATCCAGTATGTTTTCCTCCATGGTGACTTTTGACAGCTTTTTTTCTGTTATATCGTTGTATTTTTTTTTGGAGGTCATTATATATTCCTTTGGGTAATGCTTATATAATAGTTTATCATCCAGATCCAGTGCCCTGGAATAGCCAAGGAGTTTTGCAGCACTTTCATTGGCATATATTATCTTTCCACCTTCATGGACTATGACTGAGTTTATGGAGTTCTCAAAGAGCATTTCAAAACACACCTTGTTTTTCAGCAGGGAGGATTCCATATCTTCTCTTTTTATACTCTGTTCTTTTAATTTGTGGCTCAGCAGGTTTAACCTGTTGTCCTTGCTTTTATTGTTTTCAGCTTCCATATCTACATAATACCCCAGCACCCAGGATATGAATATGAATATTCCCACCAGTATCAGATCTCTCTGGAAATATATATTTATGCCGTTGGAAGTGGGGGCGTACAGCAGATCCGCCGTAAGTACAAAAGTTGAACAGAAAAGCGAAGTTATAATCCCGTATTTGGAGCCGTATTGTATTACGGAGGACAGTATCAGGAGCAGAAACAGATATTTGTATTCACTTTCGTAGGAGGTGGATATATATATGGGTATTGCGATAATGAGCGTAAAAAAAAGGGTCTCCATGAGCCAGGACTTTTTGAATACATTTGAAGAACGTTCTAATTTAGTATTGATTATTAACCATACTAAAAATATTAAGCCTATAATTGATATGAGAAATGCTGTTGTAACTAAATTAAAATCACCATTTTCTTTTATGTTTAAATCTGCCCAGTAATTTGGTAAATTTATGTAAATTATGATAGCAACAAATACCACTATAGCTATTTTTATAATAGACAACATGACGGATATGCTGTCTGCAATGTGTTTCATAGATAATTTCCTCCCACATATAGATAAAAAATTCAAATCAAAAAGTAAAAATTACCAATCTTGTCAATCAGTAATTTTTACCCTAGAGCTTTTTAAGTTTTTAGTCTATTTTCTCAGACATTCAGGTTCCTCCGGTTGATACATACCCCAATTGCAGGCTGAAGCTGAGATTGTAAATGCCATGATTGTGCACACCAGTGCTGATAAAGTGATGAATAACTTTGCTATTTTACCCTTCAATTGAATTCCCTCCTTTTTTTCCTATGTTTTTTAACATTGAATCGGCCTTTTTTAAAATTACTGCTCCCCTGTCTGTCAGGGTGATGGACTGCCACAGGCAGCCGAAACTTATGCAATCTATGATTTTTAAATAATACAGCTTGTTGTTTGTATTATAAAGCAAACAAAGTGTAATTGTCATTATAGAAAATATTGTCAAGGTAATGATGGAGTCTTTTTTAAACATCTTTTTCATCTTTTTACTGGTAATGGGTTTTTGAGGGCTGTCTACCGGAGCTTTTAAAAATACTGTTATAAAAGCAACTGCCATGCAGAGCATACCCATTACTGCAGTAGCCGTGAAAGAAAGACTGTAAAAAAATCTGTCCACCAGTAGTCCAGCAGCAGCGGCAGAAATTGTTCCGCCTATAATACAAAGGTTAGGAGAAGAGGCATGAAAACCACCTGAATATTTTCTCAATATACTCATTGACACGGAAAATATCAGAGCTTCATACAATACTCCTAAAATTAAACCTATTACTATTATCCAGAATATAGAAAATATTGTCTGAAGCAGGTTGATTGCCCCGTACACTATTATTTCCTCTTTTTCTTTATCTGCTTTTAGAACAGTTCTGGCTCTTTTTCCCAGGGAAACTGCCAGCCTTTCAGTCAGGTACATTTTTAATCCTTCTTTTTATTAATAGATAGCGTATTATGACAACTGCTAAAAACAATATTGCCAGTGATGGAATACCCATCAGGGATTTTTTTATAGGTTCCATGGAATTTATGTTTGTGTTGATGCCAAATAGTTTGAGTATCAGCATGTTTAAAAATTCACTTAATGAAAGCATTAAAAACATAAATAATGTTCCGTATATGGAAGTGATCAAAGGTATTCCTATGATTACCATTAATACTATAATCAAGATAATTATGATTATGGTGTGAACTCCAAAATATATAGGCAAATCCCTCACGAAAAAAGTAATCATACTCACTATAAAGCTTAAGAATATATACTTTTTTATATCGAGAGGTCTTCCAGCTATTATATGTATTCCCCAAATTACTAGAAACGTTTCTGGAATAAGCCTTAAAAAGATTTCCATCCAATTGATTTCAAGCATACACGGGTCTCTCCTTTTAAAGTTGTTATTTACAAGTCATTCGACAAATATATACATTTTATGAATTTATTTCACATCGTTTAATTTATGTTATTCTCCATAAAATATGAAAATCCTTCTTTAAATAAAAAAATATATGTCTCTTATAAACATCTGAAGCTGCCGACGAAGCAAGAAGTGTAGATCTCGGTGGTCG
>NZ_FXYI02000002.1:0-65754 GCF_900184915.1 Clostridium sp. HV4-5-A1G
TAATAAAAATTAAAAAAATAGGGAGATATTTCTACATGAAGAAAAAGTATAAAATTCTAATCATAGTGTTTATATTGTTTATTATAAGTATGATATCTTTAAATGTGCTGATAAAACCCAATAATGCATTAAATAAAGGTACTGCTGGAATTGCTGTAAAAGTGACACCGGCAGATTGGAAGGTTGGAAAATTAAATAAGCTGCCACAGTTGAGCTCAAATTTTAAAAACAGTAAAGGAATGGACTTGCGTTCAAAGGATTTATCGGAAGCTGATATTGATGGAAGGGAAAAAGAACTTTTAAATTCAAGCTTTGATAGTAATACAAAATGGCCAAAAAATATTACATCAGTTTTTTCACCTGAAAAAATTATGTCATTAGGGAAAAATCCAGGACTTGGCATAAGAACTCTCCATAGTTTAGGAGTGAATGGGAAAAATGTTGGTATTGCAATAATAGATCAGCGTCTTCTTGTAAATCATGCTGAATATAAAGATAATGTCAAATCTTATGAAGAGCTCCACTGCGGACGTGAAACTTCAATGCATGGAGCTGCAGTAGCTTCAATAGCTGTTGGTAAAAAAACGGGTATCGCTCCAAAATCTGATTTATATTATATAGGACAAGATCCTGTGGATATATGCCAAAAATCAAAAGTCAATTTTAATTACATTGCTCATGCCATAAACAGAATAATAGAACTCAATAAAAAGTTACCTCAAGGTAAAAAGATAAGGGCTATTTCCATTTCAATAGGATGGAGTCCTAGAGATGTGGGGTACAGTGAAGTGATAAAAGCAGTGGACAGAGCCAGAGAAGAAAATATATTTGTAGTTTCATCATCACTTAAAGATACTTATGGATTTAAATTTAGCGGGCTTGGAAGAAACCCTCTGTCTGATCCCGATACCTCTTCATCCTATACTCCGGGCTTATTCTGGCAGAAGGAGTATTATGAAGGAAAATATAACTTGAATAATACACTGCTTATTCCCATGGATTCAAGATGTACAGCAAGTCCAACAGGATATAGGGATTATGTTTTCTACCGAGAAGGTGGCTGGAGTTGGTCAATTCCTTATATAGCAGGTGTTTATGCTCTTTCCTGTGAAGTCAAATCAAGTATAACTCCCGATGAATTTTGGAAGACGGCATTAAGAACTGGAACTACTGTTGAATTTAGAAGAAATAGTAAATTACATAGTTTAGGTAAGATAATTAATCCTGTAAAATTAATTCAAAGTTTAAAAAATAATTCATGAGAATTTTCTTTGTTATAGTTCTGATAATTTACAGCTTAAATATTATGACAAATGAATTCAGCAGATAAATTTGAGAAAATATATTGACAAAGATGAAATTATTGCTAAAATAAAATTAGCACTCAAGTAATATAAGTGCTAACAAAAAAATATTCAGGTGACCATGAATCCGGGAATCACTTGACTGTATGATAATTGTGACAGAGGTGTCGTGCCCTGCCATTAGTATATTATATATAATTGAAAGGAAATGATAAAATGGCTGTAAAAGAATTTAAGGCAGAGTCGAAAAGACTGCTTAATTTAATGGTTAACTCAATATACACAAATAAAGAAATATTTTTGAGAGAACTTATATCAAATGCCAGCGATGCAATTGACAAAAGTTATTATCGATCACTTGTTGATGAAAATGTTAATTTCAACAAAGATGACTTCTATATCAGAATTGCTGCAGATAAGGATAAGAAAACACTTACAATTACAGACACGGGTATAGGCATGACAGAAAAGGAGCTTGAAGATAATCTTGGGACTATTGCAGAAAGCGGCTCTCTTGCGTTTAAGAATGAAAATGACATAAAAGATGGAGTAGATATTATAGGTCAATTTGGAGTTGGCTTTTATTCCGCATTTATGGTGTCTGACAAAGTAACTGTAAAAAGTCGTTCTGCTGATTCGGATAAGGCCTATAAGTGGGAATCAGAGGGGGCTGAGGGATATAGTATTGAGCCCTGTGAAAAGGAAACTACAGGTACCGAAATTATCTTAAAAATTAAAGAAAATACTGAAGATGAAAAATATGATGAGTTTTTGGATGAATACAAAATAAAATCGCTGGTTAAGAAATATTCTGATTTCATAAAATATCCAATCAAGATGATGGTAAAAAAGAGCAGGCCTAAAAAAGATAATGAAAAAGAATATGAGGATTATTTTGAAGATGAAACTTTAAACAGCATGGTACCTATCTGGAGAAAAAATAAAAATGAATTAAAGCCTGAGGATTATGATCAATTTTATATGGATAAGCATTTTGGATATGATAAACCTCTCAGGGTAATACATTCAAGTGTAGAAGGTGTGGTCAGCTACAAGACACTGCTCTTTATCCCGGCTAGAGCACCTTATGATTTCTATACAAAGGAATTTGAAAAGGGGCTGGAGTTATATTCAAATGGCGTTTTGATAATGGAAAAATGTGCTGATCTTCTTCCGGATTATTTTAGCTTTGTCCAGGGTCTTGTGGATTCAGCAGATCTTTCCCTTAATATTTCAAGAGAACTTCTGCAGCATGACAGGCAGCTTAAATTCATTGCAAAAAAGATAAAAGATAAAATAAAGAGCGAACTTCTTTTGATGCTTAAAAACGATCGTGAAAAATATATTGAATTTTACAATAGTTTTGGAAAACAGCTTAAGTATGGAGTTTATTCTGATTTCGGGGCCAACAAGGAAGTACTGCAGGATCTGTTGTTGTTTTATTCTTCTACAGAGAAAAAACTTGTAACTCTTGACGAATATGTTTCGCGAATGAAAGAGGATCAGAAATATATATATTATGCAGCAGGTGAGAATGTAGAAAAAATCGAAAAATTGCCTCAAACTGAATTGGTTAAAGACAAAAATTTTGAAATATTGTATTTTACCGACGATGTAGATGAATTTGCCATTAAGATGCTCATGAAATATAAGGAAAAGGAGTTTAAATCTGTTTCCAGTAAGGAGCTAGGTTTTGATTCTGATGATAGAGAAAGTAAAAAGGAAACTGAGGAAAACAAAGAGCTATTTGATTTCATGAAGGAAGTATTGAAAGATAAGGTAAAAGAAGTAAGGGCTTCAAATAGACTTAAGACTCATCCTGTGTGTTTGGCAAATGAAGGGGAAGTATCCATTGAAATGGAAAAAGTACTTAAAATGATGCCAAACAATCAAAATATTAAAGCCGATAAAATTCTTGAAATCAACACAAACCATCAGATGTTCAAGGCCATCAAGAAAGCGTTTCAAGAGGATAAGGATAAATTAAAGGTATACTCCAATCTGCTGTACAATCAAGCGCTTTTAATTGAGGGACTTCCCGTGGAAGATCCAGTGCAATTTGCAAATGATGTGTGTACTTTGATTAAATAATTGATGTTCTACTTTCCTTTTGAGGAAGAAGAATACGGCAAGTAAGAGACATAGTATTTCTGTGTCTCTTTTTTGCTTTGAATATTGAAATAACAGCTAATTGTTTCACGAGTATGAGAATTAGAAAACTGTTAGAATAATCAAATTGCAACAGTGAATATAACAAATAATCTCACATTTTTAAATTAATCTAACAGAATGTTTTAATGGATAATATAAGTAAAAGCTTTATCTGTGCATTTTAAAAGAATTGCTATAAAAAATAATCAGTTGGTATGATTATTGCTGAATAAAATAATTATAATGGTTAAATGTTTTTATCTGATATGAAAACATTTAATTAGTATACTTAGCCATAGTAGTAAATTTACTACTTTATATATAAATAAATAGCATTTTTTACTACTAAAGGTCAATAAAGTTTCTCTAGAGGAATTATATTGGTATTTCATATTGATTTGTACCTGGCATCGAGTAAATGATATATATGTAAAATTTCTGAAAACGGTTTATGCAATTGCAAATTATATTTTGAGTTTTAAGTTTTCAAAACAGATGATATGCAATTTTTAAAATTTTACTAAAAACACTGAAAAGGAGAGTAAAAAAATGATAAAAAAGATTTGCAAATTGATTACAGGGTATTTTCCAGTGTGGGTAGTTATTGGCTCGGTTTTAGCTTTCTTATTTCCAACGCATGTTAAGCCTTTAAGTGCTTATACTGCTTGGTATTTGGGAACCGTAATGCTTTGTATGGGGCTTACTATGACGACTAATGATTTTAAATTGGTATTTTCCCGCCCCCTTGATGTACTATGGGGTGTTGTGTCGCGTTTTTTAATTATGCCTTTCGTCGCATTTGCTATATCGAAGATTTTGCACTTGCCAGCTCCTATAGCTGCTGGACTTATTTTGGTTGGATGCTGTCCTAGTGCTGTTGCTTCAAACGTTATGACATTCTTGTCCAAAGGTGATGAGGCACTTTCAATTACAGTTTCAAGTGTAAATACTGTTTTGGCGCCTGTACTTACACCGGCACTTTTCTTATTTCTCGCAGGATCGATGGTCAAGGTAAATGCAGCATCGATGCTTTTAAGTATATTAAAAAGTGTAGTCATTCCGGTTTGTTTGGGAGTATTAATTCGCAGGATTGCAGATAAACCAGTACAAAAGGTTGTGGAATATGTGCCGGTTATATCGACAATTGCTCTTATGTTTATCATAACTACAGGCATTGCAGTAAATGCAGAGAATTTGGCTAAGATAGCATTTATAGCATTTTTGGCGGTAGCACTTCACAATGCAACCGGATTATTCCTGGGATATAATGCTGCTCGTAGATTGGGCAAACTCAGCAAACGTAAATCCAAGGCAATTGCTTTTGAAATAGGTATGGAAAATTCAGGACTTGCAGTTACACTGGCTTTAATGAATCTAGATCCTCTATGTGCTATTCCTGGTGCCATTTTTAGTGCTTGGCACAACGTTACAGGATCTGCGTTGGCATCCTACTGGGCTAAGAGAGCAGATAAGGATGATGCTTTAGATTCTAAAAAAATCAAGAGTGAGAATGGTACAGCTTAAGAAAATGTGTGTTATATTAAAAGAAATATTGGTATTTTGCGAAATTATATAAGAATTTATGCAGGTGATGTAATTTAAATTGAAATTTATTCTTGTAAGGAGGTTTATTATGCTTGATATAAAAATGCCGGTAATTCATAAAATAATTACTGAAGAGAGCTGCAGCTGTTTGTCAGAAAAAGAGATAATTGAAGCAGTTCAAAATGGGATTGACAGAGAAGTTGCAGGAAAAGACATTAAGGGGAAAAAGGTAGGTGTATTGGCAGGAAGCAGAGGTATACGTGACATTAAACTGATTATCAAACAGGTCATAATTAACTTAAAGGCACGTGGAGTCGATGTAATAGTTTTACCCGCTATGGGCAGTCACGGAGGTGCAACAGCAGAGGGCCAGCGTTCCATTTTGGATCATTATGGCATCAATGAAAAGGAGCTTGGAGTTCCCATAGTGTCAAATATGGAAGTGGCAACTATCGACCATATAGGAAAGCAGCCAGTTTACGTGGATAAAAAGGTGATGGATCTGGACTATATAATTCCAGTGAACAGGGTCAAGGCCCATACTGATTTCCATGGGGAACATGAAAGTGGAGTTGTAAAGATGTTGGTTATTGGAATGGGAAAACAGGCACAGGCGGAAGCAGTTCATCAGCATGGTGCCAGTGGACTTAAAAATCTAATTCCAAAGGTGGCCAAAAAGGTGTTAGAACATGTTCCACTATTGGCTGCAGTGGCCATTGTTGAAAATAAAAGGGATATGACAGCGGCTGTAGAAGTATTGAATGCCGAAAATATTTTTGAAAGGGATGCAGAACTTCTAAAGTATTCAAAGAAATTGCTGCCTAAGCTGCCATTAAACAATCTGGATGTTCTAGTAATTAAAAAAATGGGAAAGAATATTTCCGGTGTGGGAATGGATCCGAATGTAATTGGCCGTATGAGAATTAATGGCATTCCTGATGAGGAGGGAACTGCAAGTAGAATTGCCATACTGGATTTGACAGAGGAATCTGAAGGAAATGCACTAGGTATGGGTATTGCCGACGTGACTACAAAAAGACTTTATGATAAAGTAGATATTCAAAAAACTTATATGAATACTATAACTTCCGGATTTTTGGAACGATGTTTTATTCCAGTAGTAGCTCCTACAGATAAGGAGGCAATAAGAATAGGGTTACAAACTTGTGGACGGGCTGTAAGTGAGAGGACAGCACGTATTATGCTGATAGAGAGCACTCTTGAACTTTCACAGATATATATATCTTCAGCACTGCTGCCAGAAGTTCCTCCAGAATATAAAATTTGTGAAACCGATGTTACAGATGTATTTGACAAAGACGGTAATTTAAGATTGTTTTAAAAAATTAAATCCTGTTAAAAATTATTTTCCATGGGATATTGAAAAGTGGCTGTTTCAAAATTGACGAATTTTGAAACAGCCACTTTTAACATTAAAGCTATTCTATCATTATGCTATAATGATCAGTATACAGATATGATGTTATTTGATTTGGAGGAAAAATCAATGAGAATTTTACATACTTCTGACTGGCATCTGGGCAAAAATTTGGAGGGGCACAGTCGTATGGATGAACAGGAAGCTTTTCTTGAAGACTTTGTAAAGATAGTAAATGACAATAGTGTGGATTTAATTATTATTGCTGGGGATATTTACGACAGTTATAATCCACCGGCCAGGGCTGAAAAAATGTTCTATGATACATTAAAAAAATTGTCCTCGAATGGAAAGAGAATAACTTTGGTTATATCGGGTAATCATGATAACCCGGATAGGTTGGTGGCAGCGGGTCCTTTGGCAAGAGACCATGGCATTATAATGGTGGGTACGCCAAAGTCAGTGGTACCTTGTGGTGATTATGGCAGTCATAAGGTTGTAAATTCCGGTGAGGGTTTTGTTGAAGTTGAAATAAATGGTGAGAGAGCTGTAATTGTTACAGTGCCTTATCCCAATGAGAAAAGGTTAGATGAAGTTTTATACAGTGAAATGGAAGAGGAAAAGGATAAAGTTGTGTCCTACGGTAATAAAATTAAAACCTTATTTGACAATTTGAGTAAAAACTATAGAGAGGATACTATAAATATTGCGGTTTCACATCTGTTTGCAATGGGAAGTGCTCAGGCTGGATCAGAGAGAAGTGTCCAACTTGGAGGAAGTTTTATTGTAGATGGGAGCTGCTTTCCTGTTAAAGCTCAATATATCGCCCTAGGACATGTCCATAAACCTCAGATAGTGCCTGGAACGGAAAGAAGGGCAAGGTATTCAGGTTCTCCCCTTCAGTACAGCAAAAAAGAAATTGGCTTTAAAAAAAAGTGCTTTGTAATAGATGCAAAGGCAGGAGAGGACTGCAGGGTAAAGGAAGTTGAATTTAAGGTATATAAACCCATAGAAGTTTGGAAATGTAACAGTATAGAGGAGGCCATTTCAAGATGTAGGGAGAATAGTGAGAGAGACTGTTGGGTCTATATGGAAATAACCACTGACAGATATATAGGGGAAGATGAAATAAAATTGATGAAGACCGCTAAAAAAGACATATTGGAAATTGTTCCTAAAATATCAGATGATAATTGCAGTGATCTTGATATAAATAGTTTTTCACATAAATCTTTTGAAGAGATATTCAGGGAGTTTTATATAAAAGAAAGAAAAGTGGAACCTGAACCAGAGGTATTAGACTTGCTGCTGTCCATTATTAGGGAGGAGGAAAATAATGAAACCAATTAAGCTTAAAATAAAAGGATTGAACAGCTTTATGGATACCCAGGAAATTGATTTCAAAAAGTTGACCTGCAGAGGTATATTCGGCATATTCGGACCTACGGGAAGCGGAAAATCCACGGTGCTTGATGGAATTACCCTGGCACTTTACGGTGAGATCGCAAGAAAAAGTTCCAATTTTATGAATGTGAACTGCACAGATTTGATGGTGAGCTATGAATTTCAGATATCGGATAGGGTAGTGAGGATATACAGAGTGGAGAGGGAATTTAGGAGAGAAAATAGAACCGGGAAAGTGAGAAGTAAATCTGCCAGAATATTGGATATTACAACTTGTTCAGAAAAAATATTGGAGGAAGGGGCCAAAAGCGTAACTGAAAAATGCGAGGAAATACTAGGACTTAAACTGGAGGACTTTACCAGAACCGTGGTGCTTCCTCAGGGAAAGTTCAGTGAATTTTTAAGGCTTGAGGGAAAAGACAGGAGAAATATGCTTGAGAGATTGTTTGGACTACAAAAATACGGAGATGAACTGTCTTTTAAACTTGGATCAAAAGTAAAGAAAGAGAGAGAGAAGGAGAATCTTATCCAGGGACAGCTTACTGGCTATGAGGGAATTGATGAAAAAATTCTGAAGGAGAAAGAAAGCAGCCTTGAGGAAATAAAAAAACAGTATCACCAGTGCGAAACTGAGTACAATGATGTGGAAAAAAAATTTAATACTGCAGGAGAACTCTGGAAACTTCAAATGGAATTAAATGAAAAAATAAATCAGCAGAAGTCCATGCTGAAAATGGAAAGCTATATAGGTAAATGTGAAAGAAAAGTGACACTGGCTGAAAGTGCATTGAAAGTAAAACCTTATATGGACAGCTGCGAAAATACTCTCAGACAGGTGGAGATTTTAAGAAAAGAACTTTTGGACTTAAATGGAAGTATGGATAGTATGACACAGTACAAAAATGAAATGGATACCAGATTGAGTGTCATTGAAGAGAAAAGGCACAGGGAGCTGCCAGAATTGAAAGTGAAACAGCAGAAGATTTTGGATGCCATAGCTGAAGGTGTGATTTTAAAGAAGCTTCAGAGTCAGGAAATGACTTTGAAAAAAGATATTGATTTTTTGAAAGGAGAGCTGCAGACAAAAAATAATGAAGGAATGGAGAATAGAAAACATATTGAAAAATTATTGGATAGTATAAAATTCAAAGAAGAATTAGTGAACTGCCTTAAAATTTCTGAAGAATATAAAGAGAAAATAGATGATGGAATTATTGTCTTAAAGGATTATGAAAATATACAGAATCGAAAAAACAGTTTGCTTGAAGATATAAAAGACAGCAGTACAAATATTGAAAATGAACGTAAAAAAGGCAAGACTATGCAGGAGAATATGGATGAGAAGCAAAAGTTAATAGATAGAGCTGAAGATCAATTAAAAGAGCTCATGAAAAATTGTCCGGGAGATGAAAATACACTTCTGGATTTTCAGAAAAAGGTGGTGGAAATAAAAAGTAAATGGGATAAATACGGAGATTACAAGAATATTATAGAGAAAAATAAAAAAATTTTACATAATTTGAAGAAAGAATTAAAAGATAAATCCAGTACAGAATCCGCTCTGAGGTTTAGAATCCACAAATTAGATGAAGAAATAAAAAAATGTGAAAGACATAGTATGGCAAATATTCTCAGAAATACGCTGTCAGAAGGTGATTTATGCCCTGTGTGCGGTTCTGTTTACTGTGGTGGGAGAACTCTGGATGAAATTGATACAGGTTCTGTGGAAAAATTGAGAAAACATTTGGGGGAAAAACAGCGAGATCTCGAAAATATGTCTGAGGAGATAATAAAGATACGAACAGTTGTTGAATCAGAACAGAAAATCATAGGAGAAAATGGTAAAAAACTAAATGAGCTGGGAGAAAGTTTCAAGTCAACTCCGGTTGAGTTTATTCAAAATGAATTCACTCAGTTGAGAAACAGAGTTTATCTATTTAACAGCAGAAAGTCCGAACTTGATAAAAAGATCAAGAGTTTGAAGGAAGAAAAGAATTTTTTGAATATAGAATATAATAAAATTAGTGCGGCACGAAGTCAAAATGAAATCCAGATGAAAAAATTAAAACAGAATCTCAAGGAGGAGGATGAAAAATTCAAAATAGAAGAAAAAAAGTTATGTTCACTCAAAGCTGAATTGGGGATTGTAGATTTTAAAGGCAAAAAAAATGAGATAAATGAAAATGAAAGGAAAAAAGCTGATCTGGAAATTGAAATAAGAAAACTCAGGGACAATTTAACTGCAGCTCAATTGCAGGGAGAAACACTCAGCAGCGAAATTGCAAGTTTGAAGGGAAAATTGAATGAGAGGCAAACTGAATTTAGGGAAAAAAATAAAAATATGCTTGAAAAGAAAAGAAGTATAAAAAATAGAGTGGGAGAAGTAGAGGATCTTGAATATCTCAATAAACAAGTATCAGCACATATAGAGAAAATAGAAATGGAATATGTAAAAGTTAAGGGAGACAGTAAAAAGGCACAGGTGAAATACGATGAATATAAAAATAAGATAATAGCATGCCAGAGCAATTTGGTAAGTTCTAATGAAAGAAAGTCAGATGAAAGTGAAAAACTTGAAAGAGTTTTAAATGATCAGCATTTTGAAAACACTGACCAGGTCAAGAAGAGTTTTATAAATAAACTTGAGATCAATGAGCTCAATAAAAAAATACATGAGTACAGGGATTCACTGGTTAAATTAAAGGGTACCGTAGAAAATCTCCGTGAGAAGATAGGTGGAAAAACTTTGACAGAGGAGCAGTGGCTTGAGATACAAAATATTAAAGACAAAAAAAGTTGTCAGTTGAAAAATTTATATGAATGCAAAATAAGGTTACAGGAAGAGGTTAATTCAATAAATACAAAGCTTCTTCAATTAAAAGATGTTCTAAAGAAAAAGGAAAAAGTTGAGCATAAACTGGCGCTCCTGGATGATCTTGAGAAGTTATTCAAGGGGAAAAAATTTGTGGAATTTGTTGCAGGCAATCAACTGAAATATATATCCCTGGAAGCAGATAAAAAGTTAAAGGAAATCACATGCGGGAACTATGGGTTGGAAGTTGATGAAGATGGCAGATTTTTTATAAGGGATTATAAAAATGGAGGCAAAAAAAGAGATGCGTCCACTTTGTCGGGAGGAGAGACTTTTGTGACCTCATTGGCACTGGCGCTGGCATTGTCATTACAGATACAGCTAAAAGGCAGGGCGCCTCTGGAGTTGTTTTTTTTAGATGAAGGCTTTGGAACACTGGATGAAAATTTACTTGAAACAGTCATGGATTCACTGGAAAAGATCCATAATGACAAATTGTCAATAGGTATAATAAGTCATCTAGAATCCATAAAGGAAAGGATGCCGGTGAAGCTCATCGTTACTCCAGCTGAATCTGGAATGGGCGGGAGTAAGGCTGAAATTGAATTAGGTTAGAACATTTTATTAAAATACAGAGAGTATTCAGTATAATGATAGGGGGAGTTTATGGTGAAAAGTATAAAGAATATATCTGCTATAGGGATGGGAGCTATTGGCTGTGCCTATGTTAGCAAGTTGTACGATCTGAATCCTGGGGGATTGAAAGTTATAGCAGGCGGTGAAAGAGCTGAAAGATATAGAAAACATGGATTTATAATAAATGGTAAAAGATATGATTTTAAATATGTAGCACCAGAAGAGAAAACTGAACCTGCAGATTTGATTATTGTTTCCGTGAAAGCAAATCAACTTTCCCAGGCTGTGGAGGATATGAAAAATCAAGTTGGGGAAAATACAATTATAATATCTCTCATGAATGGAATTACCAGTGAAGAGATAATAGGAAAAAGATATGGAATGAATAAGATGCTCTATTCTCTCTGTATTGCCATTGACGGAAACCGCAGAGGAAATGTCATCTCTTTTTCCAGTTATGGAAATATAGCTTTTGGTGAAAAAACAAATAGTACTTACTCAGAAAAAGTACAGATTGTAAAAGAACTTTTTGACAGGGCAGATATACCTTACAGCATTCCAAAGGATATGATTCATTCCCTGTGGTATAAATTTATGATCAATGTAGGAATAAATCAGGCTTCAGCAGTTATAGGGGGAAATTATGGAGTATTTCAATCTGTAGGTGAAGCGAAAGAATTGATGGAGTCAGCTATGTGGGAAGTGGTAAGATTGTCTCAGAAAATGGGCATAAATTTGAGTGGACAGGATATTGAAAAATGGAATGAAGTACTTGCCACCATGCCTCCTCACAGCAATACTTCAATGTGTCAGGATATTGAATATGGAAGAAAGACTGAAGTTGATATGTTTGCGGGAACCGTATGCAGACTGGGAGGAAAATATGGAATAGACACTCCGGTAAACAGGACACTTTTAAATATAATAAAAGCAGTGGAGTCGAAAAATGATTTAAAGGTATAGATTTTATACTTTATAGGAGAAAATAGATGGAAGAGGATTATAAAAATCTTAAAATTGCAGAAAAGAGAACTAAGGTAAATGTGGTAGTATATGTGTTTTTATCTTTATTTAAACTCGGTATAGGATATTTTTTTAATTCCAAGGTTCTTTTTGCAGACGGCATTAATAATTCCACGGATATCATAGCCTCCCTTGCCATTGTTATAGGGCTTAAAATATCGAGGAAACCTGCCGATGAGGACCATGCCTATGGACATTTGAGGGCACAGACGGTATCTACCCTGGTGGCCTCTTTGATAATGACAGCCGTTGGAGCAGAGGTTTTTTACAATGCAGTATACTCTACAGTTTTTTTTAAGACCAAAGCACCGGATATGATGTCTGCAGTAGTTTCCATTATATGTACTGTACTGGTATATGCAGTGTACAGGTATAACAGGAAAGTGGCAGTTAAAATCAAGAGCCTGGCACTTATGGCTGCTGCAAAAGACAATCTTTCAGATGCCTGGGTCAGTTTTGGGGCCGCCTGTGGAATTATAGCTTCGCAGTTTGGTCTTCCCTGGATAGATCCACTGGCGGCGGTAATAGTGGGAATACTTATAATAAAAACAGGTATAGGGATCTTCAAGGAGTCCGCCCAAAGTTTAACTGATGGTTTTGACAGCAGGCAGCTGGACAGAATAATTGGAAAAATAAATCAAATTGAAGGCGTAGACAGCGTCAAGGATGTAAAGGCTAGGGTACATGGAAATAATATTTTACTTGATATTATAATAAGTGTCAGCTCTAAATTGACCGTACTGGAAAGTCATGGTATTACGGAAAAAATAGAAAATATGCTGAGCAGTGAATTTCAGATAAAATATGCAATTATACATGTAGAGCCGGCTTTGAAATAGGCCGTCATATCCAGATATCAAAGTTCAGAGTTGAAATATAAAACTCTGCAGATTTTCAAATTTGTCTGAAAACTGTTATTTTTGCTATAATGATAATAGGTAAAGGGGCGTGATATCGTGAAAGATAAAGAATTCTTTAAGAAGTTCAGGGAATATGCCTTTTACATTATTCTGGCTATTGGACTGGCACTTGTATGCAGAAGTTATGTTTTTGCCCGGACTGATGTAATAGGATCTTCCATGCAGCCGACTTTTAATGATAAGGATGTTATATTTATGGAAAAGATAAGCACTGAAACGGGACATATAAACAGAGGAGAAGTGGTCGTTTTCAACTCTCATGACGAGAATGAGGACAACTATATAAAAAGGGTTATAGGAATAGCTGGAGATAAAATTGAGATAAAGTCCGGAGAGGTTTATTTAAATGGAAAAGTTCTCACTGAAAGTTATCTTCCAGAAGAAGTTGTAACTGAGGCCAATTCAGCTGTTGCGGAGTATGTTGTGCCCGAAGGTTATATTTTTGTGCTTGGGGATAATAGGAAAAATAGTACCGACAGCAGAATAATAGGGCCTGTAAATTTAAAGGATGTTAAGGGACATGTAATTTTAAGAGTGTATCCTTTTAAGAATATAAACTACTTTAAATAATTACAAATGGAGTTTGCTTATTATTTTAATGAGGGCGATTTGATAATTGATAATTTAAGTTACGAAGTTAAAAAATCAGGGGAAACAGTCAATCTTACCCCCATAGAATACAAAATACTTTCAGTTATGGTAAACCATCCTGAAAAGATTTTTACAAGGGAGGAACTTATATCTATTGCGCTGGAGAAAAATTTTGATGGATACAACAGAGCCATTGATTCACATATAAAAAATTTAAGACAGAAAATAGAAACTGATTCCAAAAAGCCTGCATATATTTTAACTGTAAGGGGAATAGGATATAAGTTTGGAGGAATAAAGGGCAAAGCTGAATAATTGATTACAGGTTTAACATGATGTATAATGAGTTCTACAGGAGGCGATATTGCATGGATAAAATTTCAAGTTTCACTGTCAATCATTTAAAATTAATACCAGGTGTTTATGTTTCCAGAAAAGATAAATTTGGAGATGTAGTTCTAACCACATTTGATATAAGAATGACAAGCCCTAATGACGAACCTGTTATGAATACAGCTGAAGTTCATACTATTGAGCATTTGGGAGCAACTTTTTTGAGAAATCACAGCACTTATGGAGGTAAAACCGTATATTTTGGACCCATGGGTTGCAGAACCGGATTTTATCTGATTTTGTATGGAGACTATGAGTCAAAGGATATCGTGGATTTGCTGGTGGAAATGTATAAATTTATCTTGAATTTTGAAGGTGACATACCCGGTGCTGCTCCAAAAGACTGCGGAAATTATTTGGATATGAATCTTCCTATGGCGAAGTACTGGGCAGATAAATTTCTCAAAGAGGTCTTGACAGACATCTCGGATGAGAGGTTGAATTATCCTGAATAATACAATACAATTTATAAAAGGTTGCTTCTATCTATTTTGAGCAGAAGTAACTTTTTTAAATTTTATATGTAAAATTATACTTGATTAATTAAAGTTTATGTAGTATTATCAGATTGTAGATTATATAAATGTAATGATGGGAAGAGTAGATTGTACGATGCTATTTTAGAGAGAATTTTCGTGTGGTGTGAGAAAATTTTAGCGGGAGACAATTGAAATGCATCCTGGAGCACTGAATTGAACTTGAGTAGGTTTCAGCGGAAACAGCCGTTAAAATGTTAAGGTATGATTGTACCGACAATGAGTTTTTCTTTCCTGCATAGGTTGTTTTTATGCAGTACTTGAGGGATAAACAGAGTGGAACCGTAGAAGTAAAACCTTCTGCCTCTGTAAGGGGCGGAAGGTTTTTTGTTTTTCATAATTCCGGAATTTGAAAAATATTAAACAACAGCTTCAACAGCGAAAATTTGTAATTTAAAGGAGATTGTTATATTATGGAAGTTTTTAATGATATTAAGGAAATGATAGGAAAAACACCTATACTGAAAATAAACAAATTTGATCTAAAAGATGGAGTTAATATATATGCCAAACTTGAAAATTTTAATCCAGGAGGCAGTGTAAAAGATAGAATTGGCGATTATATGATAAAAAAGGCAGAGGAAAGCGGTAGATTGAAGAAAGGCTACACTATAGTTGAAGCTACTGCAGGCAATACTGGTCTTGGAATTGCGCTGGGAGCTTTAAACAGAGGATACAGGGTTATATTTGCAGTACCGGAGAAATTTTCCATAGAAAAACAGGTATTGATGAGGGCGCTTGGAGCGGAGATAATTCATACTCCAGAAGAAGATGGAATGAGAGGTGCTATTGAAAAATCCAAGGAGATTTTAAATCAGATACCAAATTCCATAGCTTTGGGACAATTTGAAAACAATGATAATCCCGAGGCACATTATGCTACTACAGGTCCTGAAATATATGAACAGTTAGGTGGGAAAATAGATTATTTTGTGGCTGGAGCAGGTACCGGCGGAACTTTTACAGGTGTGGCAAAGTATTTAAAGGAAAAGGACAGCAGCATAAAGACCATACTGGCGGATCCGGAAGGTTCTACCCTTGGCGGTGGTACTGAAGAGCACGGTTATGCTATTGAAGGCATAGGAAATGATTTCCTGCCGGACACTATGGATATAAAATTGGTTGATAAAGTTATAAAGGTAAATGATGATGAAGCTTTTAGATTGGTGAGAGAGTTGGCAAAAAAGGAAGGCTTGATAGTTGGATCTTCCTCTGGTGCAGCTCTTGCAGCAGCGTTGAAATTGGCAGATACCATAGATGGAGGAAATATAGTAACTATATTTCCAGATAGGGGAGACAGATATTTCAGTAAAAATTTGTATGAATAGAAAGATTTCTATTGACAAAAAGAATAAAGAATTGTATATTGAATATAAATTAAATATAAGTGATTTACAATATTTGTAGACTTTCTTATCGAGAGAGGCGGAGGGACTGGCCCTGTGATGCCCGGCAACCGATTGTAATTTGTACAGTAAATGGTGCCAATTCCAGCAGGTAAAACCTGAAAGATGAGAGATAATGGAATTTATACTTCCTGTGATTTCTCACAGGAAGTTTTTTAATGTAATTATATAAAATCAAATATTATAATTCTTATCAAGAGTGGTTAAGGGACTGGCCCTATGATACCCGGCAACCAGATATACATTTAGTTCGTACATCTAGGTGCTAATTCCAGCAGGTATATCCTGAAAGATGAGGGACAATGGAATCTATATGTCTTCTCACATATAGATTTTTTACTTGGAGGTATAAATAAGATGTACAATAATGCAGGCAATAAATTACTAAAAAAAGATCTTAAAAATAGGCATATTCAGATGATAGCTATTGGAGGTGCCATAGGTGTAGGATTGTTCTATGGCTCTGCAGATGCTATTAAGACAGGCGGACCTGCCATTATTCTGGCATATTTAATAGGAGGACTGTTCATTTTTTTCATTATGAGGGCCTTGGGTGAGCTGGCTGTAGATGAGCCAAATTCGGGTTCCTTCAGTGCTTATGCTACTCGTTACCTTGGAAATTTTGCAGGATTTTTTTCAGGCTGGACATATTGGTTTCAGGCTACAGCTACTGTTATGGCAGAACTCACTGCCATGGGGGTATATGTTCAATTTTGGCTTCCCCAGTTTCCAAAATGGATTACTGCACTTATATTTTTGATCATACTCATTGCAGTCAATTTAGTTGGAGTTAAAGCTTACGGTGAATTTGAATTTTGGTTTGCCCTTGTGAAAGTGGTTGCCATAGTATGCATGATTATTTTTGGAATGCTTATTATATTATTTGGATTTAATAATGGAGGGCATTCTATTGGATTTTCTAATATATGGAATAATGGAGGATTTTTCGCCAATGGATTTAAAGGGTTTGTGCTTTCTTTTGTTTTTGTGAGTTTTGCATTTGGAGGGGTGGAACTTATTGGCATAACGGCGGGAGAGGCAAGGGATCCACAAAAATCCATTCCAAAAGCTATCAACGATGTATTTTGGCGTATACTTATCTTCTATGTGGGTTCTGTGTTGGTGATGCTGGCACTTTATCCCTGGAATAAAATTGGGGTTGCAGGAAGTCCCTTTGTATTGGTGTTCTCTAAAGTAGGTATTCCTGCAGCTGCTTCAGTCATAAATTTTGTAATTTTGACAGCTGCTCTTTCAGGCATGAACAGTGCCCTGTATATAAATGGCAGAATGCTTTACAGTCTGGCACTAAATGGTAATGCTCCCAGAGTATTTGGAAAGTTGAATAAATCCGGGGCACCCTATGTGGGAACACTCTTCAGTACGGCTGTGGCATTGATTGCCGTAATTTTAAATTATTTCATACCGGAGAAATTTTTTACATATATTTCCTCAACAACAACTATAGCCATTTTGACTGCCTGGGGTACGATTCTTATAACACAATTGAAGTTCCGCAGAAAAAAAGCTATGGAAGGGCAGAAAATTGCTTTTAAAATGCCTTTTTACCCTTTTTCTTCATACATTACAATAATTTATCTGCTGGCTATTGTTGTTACAATGGCGTTTTTGCCAGCTACCCGCATTGCCCTTTATATTGCGCCTATATGGGTATTGGCCATGGTGGGAATATATAAATTACTTCATCATAGTGAACAATCAAAATTATCATATATAAATAGTAAATAGAAAAGTTAAATAAATTGGAGGGATAAAGATGAGTAGATTATTTACATCAGAATCAGTTACAGAGGGACATCCTGATAAAATTTGTGATCAAATATCGGATGCAGTTCTAGATGCTGTTATTGAACAGGACAAATATGGAAGAGTAGCTTGCGAAACAGTTGTAAATACAGGGCTTGTGCTTCTAGTTGGAGAGATATCCACTAAAGCCTATGTGGATATACCTAAGATAGTGAGGAAAACTATCGAAGAAATAGGATATACAGGTTCAAAATTTGGATTTGATGCCAGCAATTGCGCGGTTATAACATCAATAGATGAGCAATCTTCAGATATTGCCTTGGGAGTAAATGAATCACTGGAGGCAAAACTGGGAGAAAAAGATGATATAGAGGCAATAGGTGCAGGGGATCAAGGGATGGTGTTTGGATTTGCCACAAATGAGACACCTGAATATATGCCACTTCCAATAGCACTGGCTCATAGACTTTCGAGAGGATTGGCCGATGTCAGGAAAAATGGCATTATTCCATATTTAGGACCAGATGGTAAAACCCAGGTTACAGTAGAATATGAAGGAGAAAAACCTGTGAGAGTAGATACAATTTTGATATCCTCACAACATGAAGAAAATGTGGAACATGACCAGATTGAAAGAGATATAATAGATAATGTCATAAAAGAGGTAATACCTGAGAAATTTATAGATTCCAATACCAAATATATTGTGAATCCTACAGGAAGGTTTGTAAAGGGAGGTCCGGAGGCTGATTCAGGACTTACTGGAAGAAAGATAATAGTTGATACCTACGGTGGATATGGAAGGCATGGAGGAGGAGCTTTTTCGGGAAAAGATCCGACGAAAGTCGATAGATCCGGAGCCTATGCGGCAAGGTGGATAGCAAAGAATTTGGTGGCAGCAGGTGCTGCGGATAAGATAGAAGTGGAGGTTGCCTATGCTATAGGAGTGGCAAGGCCTGTGTCCATAAGTGTCGATACTTTTGGAACAGGTAAGGTATCTGATGAGAAAATAGTGGATATTGTAAAAAAGCTTTTTGACTTGAGGCCGGCAGCCATTATAAGAGATTTGGATCTTAGAAGGCCAATATATAAAAAGACAGCTGCTTATGGACATTTCGGAAGAACCGATATAGAGCTGCCCTGGGAAAGCCTTGATAAAGTGGATAAGATAAAAGAAGAATTAAATAAGGTGGTTGTATATTCTTAAGCCACAAATGCTGTGAATTTTTATGAAAGGTTGACCAGAAATACTGGAGGCCAGGCAAACTAAATTTTTAAGTTTGTCTGGCCTTTTTATATTTTAATTATGCAAAAAAGGAGATAATAAGATATGCCTATAAATTTTGCAAGGGAGATTGAAAAAAAGACATTTCAACATCCCTGCTATAACTGTATTGCACATAAGTATGCTAGAATGCACATACCTGTAGCTCCAAAATGCAATGTAAGCTGTAATTTCTGCAATAGAAAATATGATTGTGTAAATGAATCCAGGCCTGGAGTTACAAGTGGAATTCTATCCCCAGAGGAAGCAAGAGATAAATTCAAGATAGTAAAAAATAAAATAAAAAATTTGACGGTGGTTGGAATAGCTGGTCCAGGAGATCCACTTGCAAATTTTGAAGAAACCAAAAAGTCCATAGAACTTATAAAAGAAGAATGCCCGGATATTACATTTTGCCTTTCCACCAATGGATTGATGCTTCCTGCTTATGCGGAGGAACTGATAAAATTGGGAGTCACACACGTTACAATAACCATAAATGCTGTAGACCCTGAAATAGACGCACAGATCTATAAATATATAAACTATAGGGGAAGCACTTTTGTAGGGCCGCAGGCAGGAAAAATTCTACTTGACAATCAGCTTACAGGTCTTAGATATCTTACAGAAAAAGGTATTGTGTGCAAAGTAAATATTGTGATGATAAAGGGAATCAATGATGCTCACATTCCTGAAATAGTAAAAAAAGTTAAGGAATGTGGTGCCTATATGACAAATATAATGCCTCTTATACCTGTAAAGGGAAGTGTATTTGAAAACAGGGATACTGTAGATGAATCTGAATTGAAAAGCATGAGGAAAAAATGTGAGCCCTATTTAAAACAGATGTATCACTGCAGGCAGTGCAGGGCAGATGCCATAGGGAGTTTGAATGAGGATGTATCGGCTCAATTTAGGAATTATAAGAAAAATGTAATTTCTATTGACAAATCTGAGAAAATATATAAAGATGACAATAAAACAGGTAAGGTGAACAGAGGTTATAGATTTGCAGTGGCCAGCAGTTCCGGAGATTATGTAGATGAACATTTTGGGCATGTATCTCAGTTTTATATATATGATGTATTAGATGAGAATATTAAATTTTATGAGAAAAGGGATGTGGAGAGGTATTGTAATGGCCAACAAGAATGTACTGGACATGATGATAGGATATCGGGTATTATAAAGTGCATAGAGGACTGTAATGGAGTGCTTGTACTGCGTATTGGCTTCGAACCTGTAATTAGGCTTCATGAGAAGGGGATAAAGGTATTTCAGATGTACAGTACTATAGAAGAGGGCATAGAAAAGGCAGTAAAATTGATGAGTCAGGTTGATAAATCAAGCGATTCTTAGATTCAGATGGAGGTTATGATTTAATGAAGGGAAAAATTTTGGTGAGTGCGTGTTTACTTGGAGAGAAGGTACGTTATGACAATGGAGATGTAGCCTGTCATGATCCGCGATTTTTAAGGTGGGCTAAAGAGGGGCTGCTTATAGGAATTTGTCCAGAAGTATCTGGAGGACTTCCTGTGCCGAGGCCGGATTCCCAAAGAAAAGGAGATAGGGTAGTCACTGGCAAGGGTGTTGATGTGACTTATGAATATAAAAGTGGAGCACAGAAAGCTCTTTCTCTTGCAAAAGAAAATGATGTTTCCGTTGCTATTTTAAAACAAGACAGCCCTTCTTGCGGGAGCTTGTATATATTTGATGGTACATTTAAGGGTGTTAAAAAGTCAGGCCAAGGTGTTACTGCTGAATTGCTGAGAAGGAACGGTATTAAAGTGTTTGGCGAAGATCAGCTGGATGAAGCTGAAAGAGAAATTAAAAAAATTACCTCAAATTCTTGACAATATGTGTATTAGATTATATAATTAGCCTTATATAGAAAAATAAACAAAATTCTTATCAAGAGAGATTGAGGGACTGGCCCTATGACGTCCGGCAACCTAAATTTATTTAACGGTGCTAATTCCAGCAGATTATATGTCTGAAAGATGAGAGAACAAGTACTTTCTTGTATTTTATCTTTGCAGGAAAGTTTTTTATTTGCAGGAGAAATTAGTGTGTATGTATTTTGTAAAAATTGAGATTTGATAATAATATTGAAAAGAGTTGACTAGAAACACTAGAGACTTATTTCTTGTTAGATGTAAGCTTCTGGTGTTTTTTGTATTTTGAAATATTTAGATAAAAAGGAGGATGATAATGAATGGATATAGATAGTAAAACTTATCTGGAAAATAAAAGTCATGAAAAAAATGCAGGGAAAATACTGAGCAAAATTTTTAGAAAAAGTATAGCTGTAGTGCTGTTTCTGGTTTTCTGGCAGGTTGCACCTATACTCGGGATAGTTGATCATCAATTTATACCTACTTTTACAGAAACAGTGGGTACTATTGTGAGTCTTACGCTCAAAAATGAAATGCTTGTTCATGTAAAAGTAAGTCTTTTAAGAGCTGGAGTGGGATTTTTGTTGGCCGGAATTATAGCCGTGCCTCTGGGATTTTTACTTGCAGGAGGATTTAGAAAGCTGGAGGAAATACTGGATCCGTTGCTGCAGATTCTGGCGCAGGTAAATCCTTTCTCATTGTTCCCGGTTTTTATACTTCTTTTTGGAATAGGAGAAGTCGCCAAGATCTCTATAATATTCTGGGTGTCCATATGGCCTATATTATTTAGTACTATAACGGGAGTGAAAACTATAGATCCGCTGTTGGTTAAGGCAGCTCAGGCCATGGGCACATCGAAAATAAAACTTTTTTGGAAAGTAGTTTTGCCGGGAGCTGCTCCAAGTATATTTTCAGGACTCAGGATGAGTGCAGGTAATGCATTTTTGATGCTCATAGCTGCGGAAATGATAGGAGCAAGCGCAGGACTTGGATGGATGGTGCTCAATTCAGAAGTTAATTTCCAAATTAACAGGCTGTTTGCAGCAGCGCTTACAATTGCCCTGTTGGGTATATTTATAAATAAAGCCATAGGTTTTGCAGAAAAAAAAGTTGTAGTGTGGAAACAGGATTCTTTTGTATCTTAAAAATTTAATTATTTTGGGGGGATTTTCAATTGAAAAGTAAAAGGTTAATTTCAACAGTGGTTTCAATAGTTTTGGCAGCATCGTTTTTTTCCGGCTGTGGAGGAGAGAAGCAGGCTTCAACGAAAAAAAGCGGAGAACTTCAAGTTCTTAAGACCTGGAGCAGGAAGGATTGTACAGCTGCACCTATTATAGTGGCAGATAAGCTGGGATATTTTAAAGAACAGGGATTAAAAATACAGTACACAGGAGATACTCAACCGGCACAGCGTCTTCCTTCAATATTAAATGGAAATAATGATTTTGGAGATGCTCATCCTAACAATCTGGCAATTGCAGCTGAAGGAGGTGCAAAGGTGAAAGGGGTGGCCAGATCTATTGTGGAACCTCCGGACAGCGTAACTGACACCCATCTTCAGCATATGTGGTGGATAAGTAATAAAAACGGGCCTATAAAAACATTGGCAGATATCAATAAGTATCCAGGGAAAGTAAAAGTAGGTGCCAATTCAAGAAATTCCTGCGTAGATTTCCTGTCAGATATATTATTTGCTAAAAACAACATCTCCCTGGATAAAATTGAGTGGATTCAGATGCCGGATATAGAACAGGTATTGTCTTTAAAAAAGGGACTTATTCAAATTGCAGTAGTTCATCCGCCTTTTTATAAATCCATCGAGGAAAGCGGCATAGGGAATATATTGACTACAAGCAGACCTATAGCTGGTGAAAACGGAGGAACTTATCTCTACTATTTTTCTGATAAATTTATAAAACAGCATCCAGATGAAGTTGCCAAATTTATAGTGGCGGTTAAAAAGGCAGAAAGGTATATAAACAAAAGCATACCTGTTCCAAAGGAACGTGCTAAAGTCAACCAATGGGTATCAGATGCCATAGGAGTACCTGTAAGTGCCAACCACTATTATGCAGATGACGGGGTTATAAAGGACAAGGATATACAGCAGTGGATAGATGGAAGTAAGACAAGCGGTGCACTTCCTAAAAATGCAAAGGTGAAAGTCAGTGATATAGTTACTCATGAGTTTGACAAGTATGGAAATTTAGGGTCACAGCCAAATTATGTAGTTAAAGAATAATGTAATCATACTCAAATTTATAGAAGGGGAGTTTTAAATGAGTAAGATAATTGAAAAGTCAAAACAGGAAAGTGTAAATCTGAAGGATAAGCAGTATAAAATTGTTGTAGATAATATAAGAAAAGTCTACGATGTAAGGTCACAAAATGGACAGGGCAATGAAAAGTTTATAGCAGTGGATAATTTTAATTTAAAGGTGAGAAAAGGCGAATTCATTACAGTGGTGGGACCCAGCGGCTGCGGGAAATCAACCTTTCTGGACATACTGGCAGGATTGTCAAAACCTACTTCTGGAAATGTATATATAGATGGAAAATTGATCACAGGACCTGCACTGGATAGAGGAATCATTTTGCAGGGGTATGCACTGTTTCCATGGAGGACTGTAGAAAAAAATATTGAATTTGGCCTTGAGATAAAAAAGATACCTAAAGAAGAGAGAAAAAAGATAAGTGAAAAATTCATAGATTTAGTGGGACTAAAGGGATTCGAAAACAGGTATCCACATGAACTTTCAGGAGGAATGAAGCAGAGAGTTGCTATTGCCAGAGCACTGGCCTATGATCCTGAAGTGCTGCTTATGGATGAGCCTTTTGCTGCGGTGGATGCACAGACAAGGGAATCACTTCAGGAAGAGTTGTTGAATATATGGGAGAAGACCAATAAAACCATTGTATTTATTACCCACAGTATAGAGGAGGCTGTTTTTCTTGCAGACAGGGTGGTTGTTATGGCAACTAATCCGGGAAGAATCAAGGAAATCATAAATGTAAAACTTCCTAGACCAAGAATCAATTCTCAAATCAGAACTTCCCAGGAATTCAATTCCAATAGGAATAGGATATGGGAACTGCTTCACGGAGATGCTGATAAAAGACAGGCAGAAGTTTCTGTATGATGATTTTAAATTGAGGGGAGTAATATAAGACCGTGCATGAGGAAATATATGAAATTAAAAATGGCCTTCATTATTATATTTTGAAATATTTTGGAGTAATAGTGATTTTGATTCTGTGGCAGGTTCTTCCTGAAATTGGCATACTAGACTCCCAATTTATTCCCTCATTGTCAGAAGTACTGGTTCAATTATACGAGATGTGTCTAGAAAGTGAATTGCTAGTACATGTTGCTGTAAGTCTTTGGAGGGTACTTATAGGACTTATTATAGCAGCTGTCATTGCAATACCTCTTGGATTTCTACTGGGAGGATGGCTGACTCGGGCAGCGGATATACTGGATCCACTTTTTAGAATATTTTCTCAGGTGAACCCATTTTCACTGATGCCTGTATTTATATTGTTTTTTGGCATAGGGGAAGCGGCAAAATTAGCAGTGGTGGCGTGGGTGTGTCTGTGGCCTGTTTTGTACAATACCATATCGGGAGTAAGGAGAGTGGATCCTATTCTCATTAAAACTGCATTGTCCATGAATGTGTCCAAATCCGAGATGCTTAAAAAGGTGATTGTGCCGGGAGCAGCGCCTTCCATATTTTTAGGACTTAGAATAGGAGTTGAAATGTCGTTTTTTATGCTTATAGCAGCGGAGATGATAGGTGCTACTGCAGGAGTGGGATGGCTTTTCCATAATTCTGCCATGAACAATCAAATACCAAGAATGTATGCAGCAGGTGTTTGCATTATAGTTCTGGGAATTATTTTAAATAGATTTTTGATATACATCCAGAATAAATTGTTTTTCTGGAAGGATTCAACACATGTCTTTAGTTTTGCCAGATGGAAGAAAAGCGTAACTAGATTTAACAAAATGCAGGTGGTATCCATAGTTTCAATTGTTGTTGTAGTTATAGGTATTGGAAGTTATGCCGCCCATATTTCCAAAGTTACGGACATTGACAGTGATACCCAGATGAATCATATGAAGATGGATGAGGATAAGCACATGAATATGAAAACAGATGACAATATGAAGATGGATGAGGATAAGCATACAGACATGAAGACAGATGATCATATGAATATGGACAAATAAGTTATATAGGTGGAGATTTAAGTGAAATATAACAGAGATATTTTTTATAAGCTGTTGGTGATATTTGCATTTATTGCAGTATGGGAAATTGCAAGTAGACTGGAAATAGTAAATCCTCTTTTTATTCCGCCATTTTCAAGTGTGATTTTAACTTTGAGGAATATGTTTATATCTGGAAATCTTGCTGCAAATATAGGCATAAGCGTGGAAAGGGCACTAGTGGGTTTTATTATATCCATTATAATTGGAATACCGCTTGGATGCCTGCTTGGAGGATGGTTCTCAAAAGTTGATTTGATGGCAGAGCCTGTTATAGAAATATTTTCACAGGTAAATCCGTTTATATTGTTTCATGTACTTATCTTGTTTTCAGGTATTGGTGAAATTCCCAAGATCGTCATAATTGCATGGACATGTACTTGGCCTATAATGTTCAACACAATATACGGAATCAGACATATGGATTTTTCCATAATAAAAACTGGAAGGGGATTTGGACTTGAAAGGTGGAAACTTTTTTGGAAAGTAGGTATGCCTTCAATTTTACCTTCAGTGTTTGTGGGAATCAGAATAAGCGGCGGGTATTCATTTTTTATGCTCATAGCAGCAGAAATGATGGGAGCAAGTTCAGGACTTGGATGGCTGATTTTAAACAATCAGGAGAATTATGCCATAAAAAACATATTTGCAATTGCCATTATAATAGCCTTCCTTGGGTTGCTTATGGATACTGTAATAAAATTTGTTGAAAATAAATTGTTGGGGTATAAAAGCGAAAAAATGTCCAATGGTATCAATTTGAATGGAGGGTATAATTTATGAAATTTGATTTAAATACTTCTGTAGTGAAAACAAGGGAAGAACGACTGGGCACTATTATAGGATGGAAAACTGGAAAAGCTTCAGAGCTTTCCAGGGATTCTGCCTACACTTGTGCAGGGTGCAGAGGAAATGGAGGGAAAAGACTTTGTGAGACCATAGGACCCTTTACTCAGGGTTCAGGATGCAGTGAACAGATGGTGGAGTGTCAGGCGGGAAATATAAGAGATGCGGTTTTGATTCAGCATGCTCCCATAGGCTGTGGTACAGGACAGGCGTGCTATAACTCCATATACAGAAATGGGCTGGCTATTAGAAATCTGCCCGTGGAAAATATCAAGATAATAAATACAAATATAAAAGAGACCGATATGGTGTTTGGGGCACTTGGAAAATTGGAGCAGTCAATAAAAGATGCTTGGGACAGACATCACCCAAAGGCAATCTTTATTGCCACATCCTGTGCTACGGGAATTATAGGAGAGGACGTAGACAGTGTGGCATCTAAAATGCAGGAAAAATTAAAAATACCTGTCATTCCAATGTACTGCGAAGGGTTCAGATCCAAACACTGGAGTACGGGTTTTGATGCAACACAGCATGGAATACTCAGACAACTGGTGCGAAAAAATCCTAAGAAGCAGGAAGATCTGGTAAATGTAATAAATCTGTGGGGCAGTGATGTATTCACTCCCATGCTTGCAGAGCTTGGACTTAGAGTTAATTATGTAGTGGATCTTGCAACAGTTGAGGATTTGGAGCAATTGTCAGAGGCGGCAGCTACTGTCGGGTTCTGCTATACACTGTCTTCCTATTTAGCTGCTGGGCTTGAGGAAGAATTTGGAGTACCAGAAGTTAAAGCACCTCAGCCCTATGGAATAGCAGGAACTGATGCATGGATACGTGAGCTTGCAAGAGTTACCCACAGGGAGAAGAGAGCAGAGGAGTATATAGAAAGAGAACATAGGAAAATAGCTCCAAGGCTTGCAGAACTCAGGAAACTTTTAAAAGGGAAAAAAGGTTATGTGGCTACAGGTTCGGCATATTCCCATGGGCTCATAGCAGTGCTTAAGGAATTGGGAATTGAAGTAGATGGTTCATTGGTGTTTCACCATGATCCAGTATATGACACCAATGTCCCACAGAAAAATTCACTGAAATTTTTAGTGGATAATTATGGGGATGTTCCAAATTTCACAGTAAGTAACAGACAGCAATATCAATTTTATATACTGCTTAAAAATGTAAAACCTGATTTTATACTCATAAGACATGCAGGGCTTGCACCACTGGCTTCCAGGATGGGCATACCTTCGGCACCACTTGGTGATGAACACCATGCCATAGGCTATGAGGGAATTTTAAATTTAGGTGAAACCATCTTAGATATACTTGCCCATAAAAAATTTCATCAGGATCTCAAAAAACACGTTAAACTACCTTATACGAAGTGGTGGCTTGCACAGGAGAATCCCTATGTTCTTTTGAAGAAAAAGCCTGCAAAGGTGCTATAGGATCCTGAAAGGATATGGATATTGCAGGGTAAATATTTGATTAAATTGGAGAGATGAAGTTATGAAACTTGATTTGAATACTTCTGTGGTAAAGACCAGGGAGGAACGTCTTGGCACAATTATAGGATGGAAAACTGGAAAAGCTTCAGAGCTTTCCAGGGATTCTGCATATACTTGTTCGAGATGTAGGGATAATGGAGGAAAGAGACTCTGTGAAAATATAGGACCTTTTACACAGGGATCCAGCTGTAGTGAAAGAATGGTGGAATGTCAGGCTGGCGAGGTAAGAAATGCAATTCTCATTCAGCATGCTCCTATAGGATGCGGCACAAGCCAGATTGCATGTAATTCCATATATAGAAATGGCCTCAGAAATAGAAAATTGCCTATACAGAATATGAAGGTCATAAATACCAATATAAAGGAAACAGATATGGTATTTGGAGCTTCCAAAAAATTGGAACAGTCCATAGAGGATGCCTGGGACAGACATCACCCTAAAGCAATTTTTATTGCCACATCCTGTGCCACTGGAATTATAGGAGAGGACATAGATAGTGTAGCTTCCAAAATGCAGGAGAAATTTAAAATACCTGTTATTCCAATGTACTGTGAAGGGTTCAGATCCAAGCACTGGAGTACGGGTTTTGATGCAGCACAACATGGAATATTGAGACAGATAGTACGTAAAAATCCCAAAAAGAAACAGGAGGATCTGGTGAATGTAATAAATCTGTGGGGCAGTGATGTCTTTACACCAATATTGTCTAGACTCGGGCTAAGAGTCAATTATGTAGTGGATATGGCTACAGTGGAGGATCTGGAGCAGATGTCAGAAGCTGCAGCTACGGTTTCATTTTGTAATACGCTGTCTTCTTATCTGGCAGCAGGCCTGGAACAGCAGTTTGGAGTTCCAGAAGTAAAGGCGCCTCAGCCCTATGGAATAGCTGGAACTGATGCATGGATAAGGGAAATCGGAAGGGTTACTCACAGAGAAAAGAGTGCAGAGATATATATAGAAGAAGAACACAGGAGAATAACCCCTAAAATTGAAGAGCTCAAAAAATCTTTAAAGGGCAAAAAAGGTTATGCAGCTACAGGTTCAGCCTATTCCCATGGACTTATTGCAGTGCTTAAGGAATTGGGAATTGAGGTTGATGGTTCATTGGTATTTCACCATGATCCATCTTATGATGACAATGATCCTAAAAAAGATTCTCTGAAATTTGTAGTAGATAATTATGGTGATGTACCAAATTTTAGTGTTAGCAATAGACAGCAGTATCAATTTTATGGACTGCTTAAGAATATAAATCCTGATTTTATTATAATAAGACACGGTGGACTTGCACCACTGGCTGCAAAGATGGGAATTCCAGCAGTCCCTCTGGGAGATGAACATTTTGCAGTAGGCTATCAGGGTATTATAAATTTGGGAGAAACTATATCGGATATACTTGCCCGTAAAAAATTCAATGAAGATCTTAGACTGCATGTGAAGCTGCCTTATACGAAATGGTGGCTTCAGCAGAAGGATCCTTATATACTTCAAAAACAACATTGATATTTGTAGAATAGGAGTGAATAAATTGCCAGATATAAAACTGAAATGCGAAGATAAAGGTTCTAATAGAGCTGTGAAAAAATCAAATTCCATTGAACAGATAAGATATGGCTGTGCTCTTGGAGCCATGCATACTGCTTTTGCAATTCCAAGGGTTATACCAATTGCCCATTGCGGTCCTGGCTGTGTTGACAAACAGACGGCCAATATAGCTTTTTATAATGGCTTCCAAGGCGGCGGCTACGGCGGGGCTTCTGTTGTACCCAGCAGCAATATCTATGAAAAGGAAGTGGTGTTCGGAGGAGAGGACAGACTTCGTGAGCTTATAGATGCCACTTTTAAGGTACTGGATGCAGATTTGTTTGTAGTGATGACAGGTTGTATACCAGACACTGTAGGAGATGATGTGGGGTCTGTGGTAGGAGAGTTTCAGGCAAAAGGTCTTCCTATAGTTTATGCGGAAACAGGAGGATTCAAGGGGAATAATTTTATAGGACATGAGTTGGTTACAGAAGCTATTATAGATCAATATGTTGGGGATTATAGTGGTCCTCTTGAAAAAGGGCTTGTAAATGTATGGTCTCTTCTGCCTTTTCACAATACTTTTTGGAGGGGTGATCTGGTGGAAATAAAGAGGATATTGGAAGGTGTTGGGCTTAAAGTAAATATTTTATTTGGCCACGAATCCCAGGGGGTATCGGAGTGGAAAAATATAAAAAAGGCCCAATTTAATCTGGTCTTATCTCCATGGCTGGGACTTAAAACTGCGGAACACTTAAAAGAGAAATATGGTCAGCCATATCTGCATATCCCCACGATTCCAATAGGAGCGAAGGAAACCAGCAGTTTTTTGAGAAAAGTAGTTGATTTTGCAGGTATTGATAAAAGCAAAGCAGAAAAATTCATAGAAAATGAGGAGAAAAAATACTATGAATATCTTGAAGATTTTTCTGATTTTTATGCTGAATACTGGTGGGGACTTCCGGCGAAATTTTCCGTTATAGGTGACAGTGCGTATAATCTGGCACTTACAAAATTTTTGGTAAATCAGCTTGGGCTCATACCTGCCAGGCAGATTATCACTGAAAATCCACCTGAGAAATACAGAGAAGCCATTAAAAATGAATACAAGCATATAGCAGATGATGTTTCTACAGATGTGGAATTTGATGAAGACAGCTATGTTATTCATGAAAAGATAAGAAACACTGATTTTGGACATAAGCCCCCTATTATTTTTGGAACCACCTGGGAAAGGGATCTGGCCAAAGAATTAAAAGGATTTATAGTGGAAGTCGGATTTCCTGCATCCTATGAAGTTGTACTATCTAAATCCTATATAGGATACAGGGGAGCACTTACTTTAATTGAAAAGATATATACAACCATAGTCAGTGCCAGTGCGTAATTTGTTATTTTGCAGTTTATTAAAAAATTTAAAATAAAAAAGATAGAGATATGGAGGAATAATATATGAGACAAATAGCTATTTATGGAAAGGGCGGCATAGGAAAATCTACAACTACACAAAATCTCACAGCAGGATTGTCTGAAATCGGCAAGAATGTCATGGTAGTGGGCTGCGATCCAAAGGCAGATTCCACGAGGCTGCTTTTAGGAGGAGGGCTGGCACAGAGAACAGTTTTGGATACTCTGAGAGAAGAGGGTGAAGATGTAGATTTAGATTATATAATGAAAAGAGGCTTCAATGGTATAAGGTGCGTTGAATCCGGAGGACCTGAGCCGGGAGTTGGCTGTGCAGGAAGGGGAATTATAACTTCTATAAATATGCTGGAAAGACTGGGTGCATATACGGAAGATCTTGATTATGTTTTCTATGATGTGCTGGGTGATGTGGTGTGCGGAGGTTTTGCTATGCCTATTCGTGAAGGAAAGGCCAAGGAAATATACATTGTGGCCAGCGGTGAGATGATGGCACTATATGCAGCCAACAATATATCGAAGGGTATAAAGAGATATGCCAACAAAGGCGGAGTGAGACTGGGAGGAATAATATGCAACAGCAGAAAGGTAGATAATGAAAAGGAACTGCTGAAGGCATTTGCTGAAGAACTTGGTACACAACTTATTTATTTTATTCCCAGGGACAACGTGGTGCAGAGAGCTGAAATTCATAAGCAGACTGTAATACAGTTCGATCCTGATTCGAATCAGGCGGAGGAGTACAGATCTCTTGCGAAAGCAATAGAGGGAAACAAGAAATTTGCGATACCGAAACCTATGTCGCAGCAGAGGCTGGAGGAAATATTTCTGGAACATGGACTTATAGACAAAAATCTAAGTGCTGTCTAATTTCCATATGAGATAGGTGATAATAGTATATTGATAGAGATGAGCTTGATTAACGTTAAAATTAAAAAATTATTTTGTCATCAAGTAATTATGACGCCTATGGTAATCTATTTTTTAGCACAACGAACTAAACTAAATATTTTATAAAGTTAACTAGAAATGCTAGAGACTGTTCTTATTTTAAATAATGAGGTCTCTAGCATTTTTATGCGGTAAATTAATAATAAATATAGTAGATAGGGGGATAATAATGAAAAAAGTTAAGATATCTAAATTAATTTATGCATTAATAGTAGTTTTATCTTTAGCAATGATTTCTACAGCTTGCTCTAATCCGATAGTATCAAATCAAAATTCGACTGGTAATGATAATGAACAAGGCAATTCAACTAATTCAACAAGCAATAGCAGTAACAGTGGCGGTGGTATTACGGATCCTGTAGATAATAAATCTGTTCCGTCCCTTAAAGGAAAGAAAATAGGAGTTGCTGTTGAAGGAATAAGCAATAACTGGGAGAGACAATCTTATCAGGGGCAAATTGACAGGATAAAGCAACTTGGAGGAACTCCTATTGAAGTCAATGGTGAAAGGAATGCTCAAAAACATATTTCAGATATTGAGAATTTGATAACTCAAAAACCGGATGCAATAATTAAACAGTTGGGAGATACTAAGGTATATGCTCCTGTACTTAAAAAGGTGCGTGCTTCAAAGATTCCGCTGTTTACTGTTGATCATCCTAGTGAAGATAGTATAACTAACTCTTCATCAGATAACTATCTTATTGGTGAAGCGCTTGCCCGTAAAATGTTTGAGGATATGGGAGGACAAGGGAAAGTGGCTGTCTTCAATGGATTTTATGGAGAAAGGACATTGGCCATACGTTATGATGAGATGAAATATGTGGCTAAAGATTATCCAAAAGTTGAATTTATACAGCCAGAACTTCAGGATATAATCAATGGAACTATAGAAGATTCTAAAAAGAAAGTGCAAGATCTATTAATCAAATATCCTAAGAAAGGAGATTTAAAAGCCATTTGGGCAGGCTGGGATATACCTGCAATAGGAGCTTCGCAGGCATTGGATGCAGCAGGAAGAACTGATGTAAAAGTGTATGCTGTAGATGGAGATCCTGATGCAATTAAGGTGCTTGCCGAGAAAAATTCACCTTTTGTAGCAGATATGGCTCAGCAGCCGTATAAGATCGGGCAGGCAGCAGTTGATGCTGCAGCAAGATATTTAAATGGACAAAAGGTTACTAAATCCATTTATGTGGAACCATATCTGGTTACTAAGGATAATGTGCAAGAAGCTCAGAAGATTCTGTTCAATAATAAAAAATAATAAAGAGAAACAGTGTCAATCTGTTTCTCAATAAATTGTTATTGTTGTACAAGGAGGGAAATTGATTATGGATGACTCATATGTTTTGGAAATGCTGAATATAAGAAAGGAATTTCCTGGGGTGAAAGCTCTTGAAGATGTAACTTTGCAGGTGAAAAATAGGGAGATACACGGTATTGTCGGAGAAAATGGAGCGGGAAAGTCAACGTTGATGAAAATTCTTGCGGGTATTTATGAGCAGGATACTGGAGAAATCAAAATAAATGGACAATGTCAAAAACATTTGACGACTAAAAGCGTGGAAAAATTGAAAATTCATTTCATACATCAGGAAAGATACATAGTTCCACACCTTACTGTTGCAGAGTCGCTATTTTTAGGTATTGAACCTGCATATTCTCCACTGAAACTTTTAAATAGGAAGTTTATGGTCAAGGAGAGTGAAAGGTTATTAAAAGAAAAATTGGGAGTAACTATTCAGGGAAATAGGCTGATGTGGAATCTCACAGTTGGAGAGCAGCAATTAGTACAGATTTGCCGTGCACTTTTGAATGAACCGAAACTTATTGTATTTGACGAACCTACGGCAGTGCTTCCTAAATATGAGGCAGATAGATTGTTTCAAATTATAAAGGAACTGGGCAAGAACATTTCCATTATATATATATCCCATTATTTAAGGGAAGTGCTGGAATTATGTGACAGGATTACAGTACTTAAAAACGGAAAAAAAGTCAGAACTTTAGAATCTGGTGGATTGAATGTAGAAGATATTGTAAAAGTGATGACGGGAAAAGATATAAAAAGAAGGTATCCTTCTAAAAAGATGCCGCAAAATAAAGTGTTGCTGGAAATAAAAGATCTTACTCATATTAAAGTATTCAAAAATATTAGTTTTAAAATGAATAAAGGCGAGATAATTGCTATAACAGGTCTTATGGGATCCGGCCATATTGAATTGGGTAGAGCTATTTACGATACTTCCGGCGTAGTTAGCGGAAGTATTGAATTCAATGGCAGAAAGTTGCTTCAAAATAGACCTGAAACGGCGGTACAACTGGGCATGGCTTATGTCCCCCAAGACAGAAGGAAGTTGGGTATAATACAAAATATGTCTGTCTGTCATAATATTACTATTTCAAATTTAAAGTCTGTAAGTAGAAAAGGTATTGTCAATACTTTGGAAGAAAATACCAGAGCCAAAAATATAATAGAAAAATTGGGTATCAAAACCTCTGGTCAGGAAACTTCAGCAGGATTGTTAAGTGGAGGAAATCAACAGAAAGTGGCAATAGGAAAATGGATGAATAGCGAATCAAAATTATATATATTTAATGAATTGACTTCAGGAGTAGATATAGGAGCTAAAATAGAAATATATTCTATTATAAATAAAATGGCTGAGCAAGGAGCAGGAATAATATTGATTTCTCAGGATATACAAGAAATGGTGGGACTGTCAGATAGAATCCTGGTGATGTATAGAGGAGAAATTGTGGATGAATTTATTGGAGGAAATATGAATACTAATGAGATATTTGTTTCCATGATGGGAGGAAAAAGTGATGCAGTTGTCAATGGAACGTAGAATATTAAAACCTGAAAATATATTATTACAATACAGCGGGTATGTAATGTTTGTTTTGCTTATTGTTATATTTTCTGTTATTTCACCATCATTTCTGGAGATACATAATGTATTAAATATATTAAATCAGTCAAGTGTTTTAGGTATAGTTACATCTGGAATGACCATCATATTGATTGGAGGAGGTACACATGTAATAAAGGGAGGAATTGATTTGTCTTTAGGAAATAATCTAGCTTTTAACAGTGTGATAATAACCTATTTTATGAGTAAAAGCTACTCTATTTTGTCGATACTTTCAATAGCAGTACTGGTGAGTCTTTGTATAGGTTTGATAAATTCGTTTATGATTGGAAAGCTGAAGATTATTCCACTTCTTGCCACTCTTTCAATGATGTATTTTCTTCAAGGGGCTGAGCTTCTGGTATCGGGAAATAAGCCAATAAATATATCTAATGGTTTTTTGAATTTTATTTCCAGAGGGAGTTTTTTATTTTTGCCTAACTCTGTTTGGGTTTTTGTAATAGTAGAAATTGTATTGTATATATTTTTAAATAAATCTGTATTTGGAAACTGGGTGAATGCAGTGGGTGGAAACCCTGAAGCTGCCAGAATAGCTGGTATAAATGTAAAACTTGTTTTGTCATCAACTTATGTCATAGCATCTATAATGGCATTGATTGCAAGTGTATTGGCTTCTGCTAGGTTATCTGGAAGTGTACCAGGTACAGGAGATATTATGTTGTTTGATATACTGCTTGCAGCTTATATGAGTGCTATTTTTTCACGTACAGCTGTGCCCAATATTCCGGGTACTATTTTAAGTGTATTGTTTGTAGAAGTTCTCACTAATGGTTTTACTTTGATAAATGTACCCACCTATTGGGTTTATGCAGTCAAAGGAGCACTGATATTGTTGGCGGTGGGAGTAACTACTATAAGAACAAGGAGGTTGGATTGATATGTTGAAAAACAGCTTTATAAGATATAGCACAATTATAGCATTATTGATACTCATAATAGGACTTTCAATTACAACTTCCAAATTTTTAAACCCAGGAAATTTATTGAATATTTTAACTCAGTCTGCTATACTTACTTTGGTATCAGTGGGTCTGTGCCTGGTTATTGCGGCTGGGGGAATAGATCTTTCCGTGGCAGTGGCTTTTGACATGGGTGGAATGGTATCTGTAATTTTGCTTAGTTATGGATGGGGATGGCTTACTGCCATTTTTATGGGCCTTGTGGCTGGAGCCATTATAGGAGTATTTAATAGTTTCTTGGTCCTAAAGGTAAAAATTACAATATTTTTGGCTACTCTTGGGACTCTTTTTATAGGGCAGAGTATTGAGAGAATTATTACTGAAGGCGGTAAACCAGTGTATTTGCCAAATATGGATGAAGTTTTTAGCTTTTTGGGAAATGGCAGTTTATTTGTTGTAAATAAATGGGGTAGCCAGATTGATTTCAAGTGGTCTGTAATTATAGCTATTCTAGTTGCTTTTTCAATTCATTTTTTGCTTAAAAAAACTGTTTTTGGAAGATATTTATATGCTATTGGATTGCAGAGCGAAGCTGCGGAACTTTCAGGAGTTCCCGTAAAAAAATATACTTCCTATGCATTTGTTATATGCAGTGTTATATGTGCTTTCGCCGGTATAGTAGGTGCTTCTGCACTTAAATCTTATGTTCCATTAAGTGGAAATTACTATTTGATGGATGGAATAGGAGCTGTTTTTATTGGAAGTACTTTAAATGAAAAAGGTCTTGTGGATATACCAGGCACCCTCGTAGGAGTAATATTTTACGGAGTTGTATCAAATGGACTCAGTTTGGCAGGAATTAATTTCTATTGGCAGAGCGTGGTTCACGGACTTTTAATGTTCGCCATATTGATTCTAAATTCTTATAGACTTTCTTCTATTAAAAAGATAGGCATTGCCTAGAAATTGAACAGTGAACCTAATAGCTAAACAAGTAAAGCCATTTTTGCTTTGGTGTGGTGTGGGTGTCGCGCTCTAAGCAGTTGCTTGGTTCTTTCAACTGTAAATAAAATTAAAGCAAATGTAATAAGGAGAAATATAGGCGGTGATACGAACTATATGGATTTAGAAGATTTGCTTACGTAGCATCAGCTCTGTATGTAAGAAGTTCATGCCATGGAATAATGATGATATATGGGTATAGATTTCGAAAAATTATGGTTCAGCTTTTGAACTATAAATTTTGCGGGAGCTATTCCCTAATTTTTATGCATTATTAAAAAAGAAGGAATAATCCTTGTTAAATACTACGATTGCTCCAGTACATATTTATTGGTTTAGCCCCATTATTATGCTGTTCTGACGTATTTTTGTCATATCATATATCATGTCTGAAGTTTTTTATATTTCATTGATTTTTACTAGTAGATACCAGTGAATCTGGATAATATATCCGTTTTAGTTTTATATAAAAGGTACTTTCTTAGCCAATCTTCTCTTTCAATTGCCCAAGCTTTAATGTCCTCCCAATCATCGCAGTTGCATATTGTTGCTGCGACAGCAGTAAAAATGATATCTATAAGCTTGTGTCTAATTTTACCTTCCTGCCTTGTATCGTAGATTATACTAAAGTGTTCAAAAAAGCTCTTCTTATACTTTTTTACCGCCATATATGCTTTTGCCGTGTATCAAACTGTACAATCGAGACACATGTGCATGTATTTTATTGACACATGATTTATAAAAGTAATAGTAAAGCTGATGCATAGTTGAAAAATACGAAAATAATTGAAAATTATAGCTATTATTGATGTGATAAAATAAACCATTGGATGTCGCTTATGTGACATTTAATAATTATAAAAATTGAAGTCAAAAGAAATCAATAGATATATACTTTTCTGAATTTTTTGATTTGGTATAAAAATTGCTGATTAAAATAGTTATAAATATTAACACTATTTCTTTTTATGAATAAAATTTAACAGGTGATTTGCTAAAATGTTGGGAGGTGTTTTAAAAGACAATTAAAAATAAGAATATTAAAAAAATTAGAACGAGAAAAAGGAAGGGAAAAACATGAAAAATATGAAATTATCGAACAAGATAGCTGTTGTTACAGGAGGTGCACAGGGGATTGGGTTAGCAACTGCAGAGCTATTGGCATCAGAGGGCGCATCAGTTGTAATTGGAGATCTTTGCTTTTCTGAATCTGATAAACTTGTAAAGAGACAGTTCAATGGATGTGGAAGTATGTTTGAGGCAAAACTTGACGTTGCGGACGAGATATCTGTAAAGGATTTCTTTAAAAAAGTCACGGAACAGTTTGGAACAGTAGATATTCTTTATAATAATGCGGGAATCTGTAAAAATGCAATGCCTTTTGAGGATATTCCAAGGGAAAACTGGGACAAAGTTCTAGCAGTCAATACTTTTGGAGCAATTAATTGTACAAAAACAGTAATTCCTTTCATGAAAGTTCAGGAAAGTGGGAAAATTGTTAATTCTACTTCTGTTGCAGCAGAAGTTGGTGGCATCAGGACAGAAGCAAGTTATGCCGCATCGAAAGCAGCAAATATATGCCTTACAATGAGTTTGGCAAAATATTTGGGGCCTTATAACATTAATGTGAATGCAGTTTCGCCTGGAATTATAAACACAGATATGACTAAATCGCTGGATCCAGCGGACGTCAATACAATACCATTGAGAAGAATAGGTGAGCCTGAAGATGTTGCAAATGCAATTTTATTTCTGGTAAGTGATATGTCAGATTACCTTACAGGGGTAGTATTGGATATTAATGGGGGACAGTATATGAGATAAAAGAAGGAGGTCTGAATGGTGAAAGCCTTAGTAAGAAAAAGATTGGAAGCAGAGCAGTTTTTTTATGAAGATGTACCTAAGCCTGAAATCGATGACAATGAGGTTCTTATTAGAGTTAAGGCAGTTGGTGTATGCGGGACGGACTATCACATGTGGACTGGTGGAGTTATAACTGAGGTTCCCCTGATTGTAGGACACGAATTTTGTGGCGTTGTTGAAGAAATTGGGGATAAAGTAACATCGGTTAAACTAGGTTATAAGGTAGTGAGCAGATTAAATATGGGTGTTTGTGGAATATGCAGATCATGCTTGACGGGCAATCCTCATATGTGCGTTCATAGGCAGTGCCCGGGATTCAAAATTCAAGGTGCTTATGCAGAATACATTGCCGTTGATTCAAAACAATTGATTAAATTGGATAACAGTGTGAGCTATGAAGAAGGTGCATTGGTAGAACCTATGGCTATAGTAGCCACTGCTCTTTTAGAGAGGACAAAGATTGAGCCTGAAGATGTGGTTGTAATATTTGGCCCTGGTCCTATTGGGCTCATTGCAATGCAAATGGCTAAGGTCTATGGAGCAAGTAAAGTTATCATGGTTGGAACAAATGTTGATGAAGCTTTAAGGATGCCTTTAGCCAAGAAACTTGGTTCAGATTTTGTTATAAATGCTCAAAAACAGAATGCAGAAAAAGAAATAATGAAGCTTACGTGTGGCGAAGGAGCAGATCTTGTTGTAGAGGCATCTGGTTCAGAGCCTGCGATTAATTCAGGATTGAAGGTATTAAGAAGACAGGGAAAAATGTGTGTTATTGGTCTTCCTACAAAATCTAAGAATAGCATTTGCTGGCGAACGGCAGTAGAAAAATCATTGAATGTAGTATTTAACTACAGCTCAGCTCCATGGTCATGGAATATTGTTACTTCAATGCTAAATAGAGGTGCTATAGATGCGAAAAGCTTAATTTCTCATAGTTATTCACTCAGTAATTACAAGGAAATGTTTGAAGAAGTTAAGAAGGGAAATGTGGTGAAAGGCGTGTTTTTACCATAATATGATTTTAGCATAGTATTGCAGAATGTCACATGGCACAGTAAGTATGTGGTGATTACACAAAAGTTTATCAGTTATTTTGATAATTATTAAAAGTTATAAAGAAATGCATTTACAGGCTAATTTTAATTAAGTTAGTAAATTTATTTTAGCAAGTGGTATAAAAAGGTGGTAGAATTTCTTAAATACTTTGTTATAACTTATGTGTTAAAAGTTATTAGTGAAAGTAATATTTTAAAATGTAAAGGAGGATTATATTTTATGAAGTATGCAGTCTTAGCAGGAAATGAAAAGTTTGAAATTAAAGAAGGGGAACTGCGTGTAAAAAAAAATCCGATTATTAAGGTAACACATGTTGGTGTATGTGGGACAGATCTTTCCTACTGGAAAGATGGCGAAAACTATAAAGATGTAGTTATTGGTCATGAATATTCAGGAATAATAGAGGAACCGGGAACTACTGATTTATTTAAAAAAGGCGATCGTGTTGTGGGATATACTCAAAATGTACAAAACGAGCCATGTGGACGTTGTGAAAATTGTATAAGAGGAGATTTTGATAATTGTATCAATAGGAAAGTTATTACTTGGAAAGGTGGAGAAATCAATCACCCAGGTGCATATAGCCAGTATACTACGTGGTTTCCCAATAGTATATATAAGTTGCCTGATAATGTTTTAAACGAGGAAGCTGCTTTAATAGAGCCATTCACAGTTTCTCTTCATGCGGCGATACTTACCGAAGTCAAACCTGGTGACAAGGTGATTATTTTAGGTGGTGGAATTATAGGGCTAGGTGTTGCAGAATGGGTTAGGATATTTGGCGCAGCGGAAATAACAATTACTGAAATAAACACAGAGAAGATTGAAGTAATTAAGAAATATAAAGTTGCAGATCATGTAATAAAAGCTGATGTAAAAGATTTGAACGAACAATTATGGGCAGCATCAGATGGAGGTTATGACATTGTATTTGACTGTGCAGGTGTTGCATCAGCTTTAAATGCGGGTATTAAAGCACTTAAGAAGGAAAAAAAGAAGAAAATAACATGTATTGCCCTCCCCCACAGTGATTTGTTGTTAAATTATAGAGATATTGTGTTAAGAGAGATTATCATGAAGGGAAGTAAGGGTCATACACCTGAAGAGTTCAAAGCTGTAATAAACGCTGTTGAAAATAATAGAATTAAATTAAAAAAATATATTTCTAAAAAAATCAAATTTGAAAATTTACAACAAGGATTTGAGGAATTAAAGGAAAGGGGTGGATTAGAAACAAAAGCAATTATAGAAATGTGGTAAATTAGAGTAAGAATAAGGAAGGGAGATATATATGAGAAAGTTAAAAGATTTTGGTATCGAGCATGTAGGATTTGTGGTAAGGGACTTGGACAAGTCGATTGATCATTTTAAAAATTTTTATGGAATTGAAGAATTTCAAATTTATTATTTTTCACCTACAAGAGCATGGTCATATGGTAAGGAAATAAAAAATTATAAATTGAAGATTGCTATGTGCAATGTAAATGGTATAAGTAGTGGTATTGAAATCATACAACCAATTTCTGGAGATGGTGTACATAAGGACTTTATTGAGTCCAATAATAATGGTTTACACCATATTGCATTTAAGGTTGATGATTATGACTATTGGAGAGAATACTTTCTAAAAAGAGGGTCAAGACTTGTATTTGAGTCTGAAACAGAAGATGAACTTAATGGATATAGGCGTTGTTTTTACGCAAATGACGAAGAAAATAACATGGTTTATGAAATTAAAGAAATAGCACATTTTAGGAAATAAACTTCAATAAGAAGTTAACATAAATTTATAATTTTAATTAAGATAGTTAAAATAATGAAATCGTTAACAAGTACAATTTTATATGTCTTTTTTAAAAGAATAAAGAATCATGTTGTAGAGTGTAATATTTATACTACCATAACTATTTGGAAATGAGTATAAATTTATGTAAAAACTGAATTTATACTCATTATTTTTATGTAAGGGAATAATGGATTTGGAATGATATTAAGGTAACAGATATCAATTATAAAGAAGAAATTAGAAAATGAAAAGTTATGGAAGGTGTAGTTGAGAAATTATAAAACATTAGAAGTTTACACTAAATTGTTGGCAGACTCCTTAAATTTAACTAGATATATTATAAAGATTGTGACAAGCATGTAACTATATGTCCTATGTGACAGTATACAGGGAACAATAAATAATATATTTTTAATAGTACTTATTTAATGGTTTATGAATAAAGGAATAAAAATTATTAATTTATTAGATGTGGAACAAAATTTGCTTTACATATATACAGATAAAAATTTGTCTGAGTGTTTATTAGGAGATGATAAATATTTATAATAGGAAATTAAATAAAACGATGTAAAAAAATATATTAAGTTGGAGTGAGGAGGAATTAAATGGTCTATAAAATTTAATCCAAAATGAAATGGTAAGATGACCTATTAAGTAAATAACAGTATAAAATTTGTAAACGATTTAAAATAATTAATTAGTTAACCTAAAAATAATTAAAAAGGAGTGAATTATATGCCTCTTATTCTTTTAGTGGTAGGAATTTTGGTACTTTTCATATTGGTAGTTAAATTTAAACTTAATGGATTTCTATCTCTTTTAATTACGTGTTTATTTGTAGGAATAATTGAAGGATTACCTGCTTTAAAAACTATTTCTTCAATTGAGACAGGGGTAGGTGGAACACTTGGACATCTTGGATTAATATTAGGAATTGGAGCAATGTTTGGTAGAGTCTTAGCAGATGGTGGTGCAGCACAAAAAATTGCTTCAACTTTAATCAATAAATTTGGGAGAAAAAATATTATATGGGCAATGTCTTTGACAGGTTTTATTATTGGTATAACATTATTTTGGGAAGTTAGTTTTGTTATACTTATTCCAATTGTTTTTACTATAGCTATAGCAGGTTCTATTCCACTATTGGAAGTTATGATTCCAATGCTGGCTGCTATAACAGTAGCTCATAGCTTTTTACCGCCACATCCTGGTCCAATAGCTGTTGCTAATATTTTGGGCGCAAATGTCGGGGTAGTACTGCTTTATGGACTGATAATTTCAATTCCTGCTTTAATTTGCTCAGGACCATTATTTTTTATGTACCTTAAAAAAAGAGGCTATGATCCTAAAGTACCAAAAGGATTGGCTACACATAAAGTATTTAAGGAAGAAGAACTTCCTGGCTTTGGAGTAAGTTGTTTTACAGCCCTTGTTCCAGTTGCTATTATTATAACTGCAACGATTATTGGATTTATTGTACCAAAAGACTCATCTGTTGCTACATTTTTTAGCTTCATAGGGAATACAGATATAGCTCTATTAATTGCCTTATTAGCTTCGTTATACTTCTTTGGCACTCATCAAGGTAAAAGCATGACGCAAGTTATGGCCACTTGTGAAGAAGGAGCAAAGTCTATTGCGATGATTTTACTTATCATTGGTGGTGGTGGTGCATTGAAGCAGGTTATACTTGATAGCGGAGTAGGGACATATGTAGCCAATATAATGTTAGGATTGCCACTATCACCATATCTGTTAGCTTGGCTAGTCACTGCAATTTTAAGGTTATGTATTGGTTCTGCCACAGTAACTTTATTTACAGCTGCAGGTATAATATTGCCTTTAATACAACAGACAACGGGAGTTAGTATTGAATTAATGGTTTTAATGGTAACTTGTGGTTCAGTATTTTGTGATCCTCCTTCTGATGCGGCATTCTGGATGGTAAAAGAATTTATGGGTTTAACTTTTAGCGAGAATATCGAAGTCTGGTGCGGACTGACTTCAATTATTTCTTTAATAGGTTGTGGTGGTGTAATGATTTTAAGCTTATTTATTCATTAAAACCATAATTAATAATATTAGTATTTTTATACTGAATTTTATTTGATTAAATTTTATAGATGAAGATGAGTAAAAAGGTAAGTTTTTACCTTTACCATGAAATTAATTAAGATAAATATGTAAGCAATTCGATATACGAATAATTATTTTAAAATATTGAAAATTCTATATAAAGTAAGGAGGAATTGAAAAATGGCAGGTTTATTAAAAGGTCAAGTTGCCGTTATAACAGGCGCTGGAAAAGGAATCGGAGCAGCCATTGCCATGCGTATGGCTGATGAAGGAGCTAATATTGTTGTTATAGATATTGATTTTGAAAATGCTAATAAAGTATCAAAAAAAATAGAATCACTAAATGTGCGTTCAAGAGCTATTCAATTAGATATTACTGATACAAAAAAAATATCAAACATAGTTGATTTAATTGTAAGGGAATTTGGTAAAATTGATATTTGGGTTAATAATGCAGGCATTTCTAAAGCTATTCCTATTGAACAGTTAACAGAAAAAGATTGGGATTCTATGCTAAACTTAAATTTAAAAGCTGTATTTTTTTGTAGTCAAGCAGTTTTTACAATAATGAAAAAACAAAGATATGGAAGAATTATTAATATATCTTCAATGGCAGGAGAAAAGGGTGGACAATTTACAGGAGCAAATTATGTGGCATCAAAGGCTGGTGTATTGGGACTTACAAAAGTATTTGCTTTAAATGGAGGAGAATATAATATTACTGCTAATGCAATTACCCCTGGTTTAATAGATACTGATATGGCAGTAGATCTTGGCTTTACTAAAAGTGGTAATACTGTTCCAATGAAAAGGTTAGGATCAGCATATGAGGTCGCAGGCGCAGCAGTATTTTTAGCTTCAGAGCTTTCAGATTATGTTTCGGGACATACTATAGATGTAAATGGTGCATTGTATATTCGCTAATAAATTATGCATAAAATAGCATAACTTAAAAATAATAAAATAAATTAAATGCACCTTAAATGTTAGACAAAAAAGCTAACAGAAGGTGCATTTATACTGGTTTTTATTTATTAATACGCATAAGTTTGTAATCAATCTTATATTTATCAAGTTTTCGATATAGAGTACGTCTACTCATGCCGATACTTTCCGCAGTCTTTTTAATATTTCCGTTATTTGTTTTTAATGCATTGTTTATTAAGTTTATTTCTACTTTGTTTAATGTCTTATTTGGTAAGGAATCCCCAATATAGTTGTTATTTATGTTTATAGTTTTTTTATTAGTTTTAGTATTTGCAATAATATTATCTGGTAAATCGTTGATTGTAATGACATTCGTTTGTGCAACCAGTATTGCTCTTTCAATAGTGTTTTCAAGTTCTCTAACATTTCCTGGCCAGTGATAACTCATAAGTGCATCATACACGTTTTTATCTATTCCAGTGATAATTTTATTGGCTCTAAGCTTGTACTTTTTAACAAAATAATCTGCAAGGAGAATAATATCATTGCCGCGTTCAGCCAATGGTGGGATCTTAATATTAAACACATTCAATCTGTAATATAAATCACGCCTAAAGGTATTGTTCAGTATGGATTGTTCAAGGTCTTTGTTTGTAGCAGCTATTATCCTAACATCAATCTTTATAGGGGTTTTGCCGCCAATTCTGAAAACTTCACGATTTTGAATTACTCTAAGTAGAGCAGCTTGAACGTCATAAGGCATATCGCCTATCTCATCTAAAAATATTGTGCCGCCATTAGCTAGTTCAAATTTGCCGGCACAGCCTTCACGTCTTGCGCCTGTAAAGGCCCCACTTTCATATCCAAAAAGTTCACTTTCTATAAGGCTTTTCGGTATTGCTCCACAATTAATATCTATAAACGGACCGGTGGAATAGGTACTGGAATTGTGAATTGATTGTGCAAACAGTTCTTTACCAGTACCGCTGTCACCTATCAATAAAACATTTGCATTGTTTTCAGATGCGATCTTTCCAAGACGTTTAGAAATAATTATTGGTTGGGAGTTACCTATTATGTCATCGAAGAAAAAGTGTGCATTTGAACCGACCGTTTTAGTGACTAACTTATGTACATTTTTGATTTCTTCAAATGTTAGCAGAAACTCAGAAGAGTTCTTTATATTTGACTTTTGGACAATAATTGAAGTAAGAGAAACTTTTACTTTATGATTTTTCCCAATATTTATTTCTTTACTATATATATTTTTTTTACTTTTTTTGAAATCGATTTCAGAAATAATATTTATTATACTGGAATTTAAGAGATCTTTCTCATTAATTCTGAGTATCTGACAGGCAAGAGAATTTACCTTAATTATTATACCGTTGTTGATGAGAATTGCGCCACTTTTTAGGGATTCAACCATTATATCAAGCTGATTTTTTACTTCTATCAATTTATAGTAGGCATTTTGCAAATCCATTTGCTTTGAAATAGCTGCTGCACCTGAAACAACCATGCCAAGAGTGTGAATGTGCACTTTGTCCCATGTGCCAGTTATACACAGTGATCCTAAAAGTTTTCCATTTTCATTTATTATAGGTGCACCGGAGCATACCCAGTTCGAATGAAGAATATAAAAATGTTCATCGGCCCAAACCTGTATGGGCTCTTTCAAATAAAGGCAGGTTCCTATGCCATTGGTTCCAAGCTTTTTCTCACTTCGATTGCTTCCTTCAATAAGAACATTATCCTCTGCCATTGCTAAAATATTAGGATCACCAATAACTTTGAGAAGATAACCATCTTCATCTGATAAAATAATCAAAAAATTTGATCCTTTAACAAAGTTATAGAGTGTTTTCATAATTGGAATCGCAGTGGTATAGAGTAATTCCCGCTCGGATATCCTTTTTTCCAAGTCCTTATTTGTGAGTACCTTCTTTTCAGTAAAATGTGGATTTACTCCGAGCTTCTTTGAACGAATCCAAGATTCCAGTATCACTTTTCTAACATTTGAATTGTCCTGAATTCCTTGATTTATGAAGTTTTCTCGGGCTTTTCTTATTTTAATGAGCGTACCTCTACTAAAAATAAGATCACATCCTTTTAATTAAAAATATCTTTGGCTACATTATACTATACGTACCATATGATGTAAATTGGTAAATTTCATAAAGATTTGGTATGAAATTTGCTGACATTTAATTATAAAAATAAATGTTGAGGAGGATATTCATGAAAAGTAATGAGAAAAAGATATTAGCAAAAAAATTCTATACTATCATGTATAGAACAAGAAGATTTGAAGAAGAAGTTTTTGAATTTTATAAAAAAGGTTTAATGCCGGGCCTTGCTCATCTGTATTTAGGTGAAGAGGCTGTTGCAGCAGGTACATGTGCAGCACTTGATGAAAATGACTACATAGGTAGTACCCACAGAGGTCATGGGCACCTTGTAGCAAGAGGTGCTGATTTAAAGAAAATGATGGCAGAAATACTTGGAAAAGAAGCAGGCTATTCCAAAGGAAAGGGCGGTTCCATGCATATTATGGCTCTTGACAAAGGTATACTTGGTGCCAATGGCATTGTTGGTGGTGGAATACCAATTGCTACAGGTGCAGCTTATAGTTCGAAGCTGAGAAATTCAGGTCAGGTTGCAGTTACTTTCTTTGGTGATGGTGCTTCAAATGAAGGCACATTCCATGAGAGCATTAATATGGCTGCTGCTTGGGATTTGCCGGTGGTCTATGTAATAGAGAATAATTTGTATGGTATTTCAGTTGATACTAGAAGGGTAACAAAAGAACATCAACTTTCAAAGAGAGCAGTGGGTTATGGAATTGATGGTGTAACTATTGACGGCAATGATGTTTTTACAGTTTATGAATCAGTTAAAAAAGCAGTTGATAAAGCAAGAGCTGGAGAGGGCCCTACTATAGTTGAGTGCCTTACCTACAGATGGCAGGGACATCATGTAGGCGATCCTGGTACTTACAGACCTGAAGAAGAAGTGAAGCATTGGAAAGAAAATGAACCTATAAAAAAGCTTGAAAGTTTCAATCTTTTAACTGAAAAAGAAATTTCTGAAATAAAGGAAAAAGTTGAAGCTGAAATTAAGGAGGCTGTCAAGTTTGCAGAGGAAAGCCCTTATCCAAAAGCAGCAGAAGCATTTGATGATGTTTTTGTTGACTAATTACTTTATTATTGGAGGTTAATAATTATGAGAGAAATAATGTATAGGGATGCTGTTCGTGAAGCATTAGATGAAGAAATGGAAAGAGATAAGAATGTCTTTATAATGGGCGAGGATGTGGGGATCCTCGGAGGCAATTTTAAATGCACAGAGGGATTAAGAGAAAAATATGGTGATTTAAGAGTTAAAGATACACCAATTTCTGAAGCAGGTTTTGTTGGAATGGGCATCGGAGCAGCTATCACAGGCATGAGACCGGTTATAGAGCTTATGTTTGGAGACTTTCTGATGGTTGCTATGGATCAGATTTGCAACCAGGCAGCCAAAATTACTTATATGTCAGGCGGGCAGGTTAAAGTTCCACTTGTAATAAGAATGCCTCTTGGTGGCGGACGTTCATCGGCAGCCCAGCATTCACAAAGCCTTCATGCATGGATGGCACACTGCCCGGGACTAAAAGTTGCTGTTCCTTCTACGGGAGCAGAAGCAAAGGGGCTGCTTAAAACAGCTATAAGAGATAATAATCCAGTTGTTTTCTTTGAACATAAAATGCTCTATACAACAAAATTTGAAGTTCCTGAAGATAATGACTTCACCATTCCATTTGGAAAAGCAAGGGTAGTTACAGAAGGAGATGCTCTTACACTAGCTGCAACTTCAATCATGGTAGTTAAAGCAGAGAAAGCTGTCAAAAAACTTCAAAAAGAAGGAATAAATATTGAACTAATTGATTTGAGAACGGTAGTCCCTATGGATACTGAAACAATTATAAAATCAGTGAAGAAAACAGGCAAACTGCTTATAGTAGATGAAGGACACATAAGTTTTGGCATAAGCGGAGAAATAGCGACCAGAATTATGCCGGATGTATTTTATGATCTAGAAGCGCCAGTTCAAAGATTAGGTACGGCTGATGTTCCGCTTCCATTCAGTCCAGCATTGGAGTTCCCGATAATTCCAGATGAGAAATCAATTGAAGCAAAAATCAGGGAGATGTTATAGAGATAGGTAAGTAAAAAATATATAGGAGCATATGTATGCGGTTCCTGTAAATAGAGGAGGAATATTCATGGCAGAAGTAATCATAATGCCTAAATTAGGTTTTAATATGGATGAAGGTGAGCTTGTTAAATGGAACAAAAATGTTGGTGAAAGTGTAAAAAAGGGAGAAATTCTTTTTGAAATAAATACGGATAAAACAACTATGCCTGTTGAAGCAACTTTGGATGGTGTCTTACTTAAAATATTAGTTGAAGAAGGCGAATTTGTTCCTGTATTTACGCCGATTGCTGTTGTAGGAAATGAGGGAGAAGATGCAGATGCAGTTCTTGCAGCTTATTTGAAAGAAAAAGGAGGAGAAGATGTAAAATCTGCTGACGAAAAAAGTGTTGTAGCTAAAGCTTCAGAGGTGACTGCTTCAGTTGGCTTGAAAGAATTAAAGTTGTCACCAAAGGCTAAAAAGTATGTTGAGGACAAAGATATAGATCCTGACAGTCTTAAAGAAATAAAAGGAACAGGTTTTGAAGGCGGATTGACTGCTAAAGACATTAAAGTATCTCCACTTGCCAGAAAGCTTGCGGATAAGAATAAAGTTAACCTTGCAGCTGTAGAAGGTACAGGTATAAATGGAAAGATCATGAAGGCTGATGTTGAAAAGGATATCAATAATACTTCAGAAGTAAGCACAGAAGCTGGTGGCAAGAAAATTCTCAAAGAAATACCTTATAAGGGAGTTAGAAAAGTTATCGGTGAAAAGTTATCACAAAGCAAGTTCACTTCACCGCATCTGTACTTTACAGATTATGTTGATACGACAAAACTCACTGCTTTAAGAAAAGAGTTGAATGAAGTTTCTGAGGAAAAAATTTCTGTATCTGATTTGCTTGTCCTTGCTGCCAGCAAAGCTTTACAAAAGTACCCTGATATTAATTCTTCATTAGTTGATGGAAAAATTATTTATTACAGAAGTACTAATGTGGGTATAGCTGTTGCTGGTGACAATGGACTTATTGTTCCTTGTGTTAAAAACGTTCAAGAAAAGACATTAACTGTGATTGCTAGGGAAACTAAAGATTTAATTGCACGGGCAAGAGCCGGCAAACTTAGTGTTGATGAGTATACTGGCGGCACATTCTCAATTTCTAATCTAGGTATGTTTGGCATTAATAACTTTACAGCTATTATTAATCCACCAGAAACTGCAATTTTATCAGTGAGCTCCGTTAGGAAAAAAGCAGTGGTAATTACAGAAGATGATGAAGATAAGATAATTATCAGACCTATTATGAACATTCAGCTGTCAATTGATCACAGAATTATTGATGGACTTCTTGCATCGCAATTTGTGGAATATGTGAAAGAATTGCTTGAAAACCCTATTAAAATTTTAATGTAAAGGAGTTCTTGAAAATGGATTATGATGTTACGGTAATTGGCGGCGGCCCTGGTGGATATGTTGCTGCTATAAAAGCAGCACAGGAAGGTAAAAAAGTATGTATTGTTGAAAATCAGCATTTTGGCGGGGTATGTTTAAATGAAGGCTGTATTCCTACAAAAACTCTTATTAAAACTGTAAATGTTTATGAACAAGTTAAGAATGCAGAAGAGTATGCCGTGGATGGTGTGGACAAAGTAAATGTAAAGGTGTCCATGGATAAACTACAAAGAAGAAAGCAGGCTGTTATCAAACAGCTTGTTAACGGTGTCAAAGGGCTTCTTAGAGGAAACAAAGTTACAACAATAGAAGGTACGGCATCATTTGTAGACAAAAACACGGTTAAAATTGATGATAAAACAATTACATCTGAATATTTTATTATTGCAACAGGTTCCAGTACATTTATGCCTCCCTTTATTCCACTGGAAGGTAATACAAATGTTATAACAAGTAAAGAGGCTTTAGATGTAAATTATGTGCCCAAAAGTATTGCAATCATCGGTGGGGGGGTAATTGGTGTCGAGTTTGCATATATTTTTTCAATGCTGGGCAGCAAGGTCTATGTTCTTGAGCTTATGGACAGAATACTTCCCATGGTGGATGCAGAAGTTTCTGACCTTGCAAAAAACAGGCTTACAAAAGCTGGTGTTGTATTCCATACAGGAGCAAAGGTTAAGAAAGTAATAGGTAATAAGGTAGTTTATGAGCTTAGCGGTAAAGATACATCTGTTGAGGCAGATGCAGTCCTTATGGCTGTGGGAAGAGTCCCTAATACAGAAGGGATTAATGCTGAAGGAATTGGCCTTAAATTTAATAGAAAAGCTATTGAAACAGATGAATATATGGCTACAAATATAAATAACATATATGCAATTGGGGATGTTAATGGTAAATCAATGCTTGCACATACAGCATCTCGTGAAGGTATTGTAGCAGTTAAAAATATATGTGGAAAAATAGAAACGATGAATTATGACTATATGCCTTCTTGTATATATCTTGAACCTGAAATAGCTTGCATTGGATTAACAGAAGATCAGGCAAGAGAAAAATATCAGAATGTAAAAGTAGGAAAGTTTCCACTAGCGGCAAATGGAAAGGCTCTTGTTGAGGGAGAGACAGAGGGGATTATAAAGGTAATACTTGAAGGAGAATTTAATCAAATATTAGGAGTGCATATACTTGGTGTGCATGCAACTGATATGATAGCTGAAATATCTGTTGCAATGAATCTTGAATCAACTGCTGAAGAATTAATAAATTCAGTACATCCGCATCCAACTGTATCTGAAATTATACCTGAAGCATTTATGGCAGCATTATATAAAGCTATTCATTTTATGTAAAGACAAGAATTTTGAGAATGCTTTGTATTCCCTATAAAATGGTAATATAGGTGAAAATAATTGAAAAGTAAAATGAGGAGTTGAAATTATGAGACAATTATCAGTGAAACCTGAAATTCATAAATTTGATACTACTAAAGAATTTTGCAAATTTTTTAAAATCGGGAAAGGTGATCTTATATTGACAAATGAATTTTTATATAAACCTTTCTTGAAAAAATATACTGATGGTTCAGATGTTATATTCCAAGAAACATTTGGTATGGGAGAGCCTTCAGATCAAATGATAAATAAAATAATTAAATATATTGGAAATGAGAAATATGACAGGGTAATTGCTTTAGGTGGAGGGACGGTAATAGATATAGCTAAGCTTCTAAGGCTTAAATATACTAAAGATTCACTGGATTTATTTGATGGGAAAGTTCCCTTGATAAAAGACAAACAGTTGATTATTATACCTACAACTTGTGGAACGGGCTCTGAGGTCACCAATGTGTCCGTTGCTGAACTTAAATCAAAACATACTAAAAAGGGAATTGCTTCAGACGAGTTATATGCAGATTATGCAGTACTTATACCTGAGGTTGTAAAAGGCCTTCCATATAAATTTTTTGTAACTAGCTCTGTAGATGCATTAATTCATGCAACTGAATCATATTTATCTCCTAAAGCGACTTCTTATACTGAATTGTTTAGTATGGAGGCTGTAAAATTGATTTTAAATGGTTACATTAAAGTGTTAGAAAAAGGAGAAGATTATAGAACTCAGATAATTGAACAATTTGTTTTTGGAAGTAATTATGCCGGCATAGCATTTGGAAATGCAGGTTGTGGAGCTGTACATGCATTATCCTATCCTATAGGAGGCAATTATCATGTACCCCATGGGGAAGCAAATTATTTGTTTTTTACAGAAATATTTAAAATATATATGAAGAAAAATCCAGATGGTAAGATTAAAAAGCTTAATAGTGTATTGGCTGATATATTAAATTGTAATCAAGAAAAAGTATACGAAGAATTGTCAAAAGTTCTGGATAAATTATTGCCTAGAAAGCCCCTTAGAACGTATGGGATGAAGAAAGAAGAAATTGAAATTTTTACAGATGATGTTATAAAGGGCCAGCAGAGATTATTAGTAAATAATTACGAACCTCTTTCAAGAGAGGAAATAGCGGGCATATATGATAGACTGTATTGATATTTAATTGCCATATTCTCTTTTAATAGTGCAATCAATTAGCAAAATAAATAGACGAAATAAATTACTGTATTTTGCCTGTTGATTGCACATTTATTGATGTTTGAATTGTTATACAGATGGGGAAATAGATTATGAGATATATTGAAACAAATTCAACAAATGCGACTTATAATTTTGCATGTGAAGTTTTTTGCATGAAAAGATTTAAAAATGATAAAACCATGCTTATATGGCAGGCAGACAACTGCGTGATGCTGGGTAGATATCAGACAGCGCAAACTGAAGTAAATTTTGATGCCGTAAAGAAAATTAAAGCAGACGTAATAAGGAGAAATACAGGCGGTGGCACGATCTATACGGATTTGGGAACTTTACTTTATACTTTCATTATGCCAGTCAACAATTTTGAGGATATTGATTTTTCCACCACATGTAGACCGATAGTTTATTCCTTAAATAAAATGGGTATCAAAGCCGAACTTAAAGGAAGAAATGATATTTTGGTTGGTGCAAAAAAAATTTCAGGTAATGCCCAGACTGTTGAAGGCAACGTTCTTTGCAGTCACGGCTCGTTGCTGTATAATTCAAATCTGGATTTAATTCAGGATTTACTGATAGTTGATAAGGCGAAAATCAAATCAAAGGGTATTGCTTCCGTAAGGAGCAGGATGACAAATATTATTGAATATATGCCTGTTAGGTATTCGTTATATGAATTTTGGCAGAGATTGAAAGAATATTTGTCTGAAAAGGAAGTTATGACAGAATATAGACTGTCTGCTGAAGATATTATGGAAATTGAGAGGATTAGAGATGAAAAATTTGCAACATGGGAGTGGAATATGGGAAATGCTCCAAAGTTCAATTACAGTAATGAACTCAGATTCCCCAATGGTAAAGTGTCTGTAAAACTTGACATCAATTCAGGAGTTGTGGAGCGGTGCAAAATTAATGGTGATTTTTTAGGGCTTATGCCAATTGAGGCTCTAGAAAAAATTATTACAGGAACAAAATATAGCTATGAAGATATGAAAATGAAATTGAATAATGTCAATTTTGACATATATTTTAGAGGTATTTCAAAGGATCAATTTTTAAAATGTATTTTCAGCTAATTATAAAGGGAAGTGTTTTTATGATAGATAAAAAACCGGACTGGTTAAAAATTACTTACAGGGACACACCTAACAGAGAGTATGTAGAGAAGATTTTGAAAAGCCTGTCTTTAAACGCTGTATGTACTGAAGCGAACTGCCCTAACTATCTTGAGTGCTTTAATAGAAAAACTGCTACATTTATGATTTTAGGCATAAATTGTACAAGGAATTGCAGGTTCTGTAATGTTACATTCGGCAAACCCGATCCTATTGATGTTAATGAGCCGGAGAATGTAGCTAAGGCCGTAGCACAATTGGGCCTTAAATATGTAGTCATTACTTCTGTTACAAGAGATGATCTCAATGATGGTGGAGCAGAGCATTTTGCGCAGGTTGTTAAGTGGATTAGGAAATTAAGTCCTAGTACAAAAACAGAAGTACTTATTCCCGACTTAAAGGGAGATGTTGATTCGTTAAAAATTATAACACAGGTATCTCCTGTAGTTATAGGTCATAACATTGAAACTGTGCCAAGGTTGTACTCAGAAGTGCGACCTCAGGCAATTTATAAAAGATCTCTTGAAGTGATAAAAAATGTTAAATTCTTAAATCCATCAATATATTCAAAATCAAGCATTATGCTGGGACTTGGTGAGACGAGGGGAGAAGTGATAAGAACTTTTAAAGATTTGAGAGATGCTGGATGTGAAATTTTAACTATAGGACAATATCTTTCTCCTTCCAAATATCACCATGCAGTAGTAGAATATGTAGAACCTAAAACTTTTAGAGAATATAAAGATTTAGCATTAGAGATGGGGTTTACATACGTAGCATCAGCTCCGTATGTAAGAAGTTCATACCATGCTGATGAGGCTATGAATTATAAAATAGGTGAGTTATTTACAAAGAATAATGATGATATATGGGTATAGATTTCGAGAAATTATGGTTCAGCTTTTGAACTATAAATTTTGCGGGAGCTATTCCCTGATTTCTATGCATTATTAAAAAAGAAGGAATAATCCTTGAAAATAACTCCTGAATAGATATTCCTACTTCCTGAGAAGGAAAATTGCAGAATAAATAATTTATTTGCGGCAGCTCCTTTTTCTTTATGCCTGAAAAGTAGTTATAATTTGAAGGACTGGTTACTAAAATTAGTTTGTAGGTTGCAAAATAGTTGCACTGATACTTTTTTTGTTAATGGGATGAATGAATAAACTATGTCTAAAATTTCGTCTTTTAACATCTGAAGTGAATCAAGAGAGTGATCAATAATTACTTTTATGGACATAATATTGGTGATTTTTAGAAAACAGCTAATTTAACAATTCTTTTTGCATTATACAGATGATCTCAAATATATATATAATATTGAAGTGAAATAAAGGAGTGATTCAAATTGGAATCAAATATTATTCTATTGGTAATATTGGCAGCTTCAATATTAGGAAAAGCTAATTCTGTGGCAATTGCAGCCTGCATGCTATTAATTGTTAAACTCTTAAATATAGATAAGTATACTTTCCCGTATATAGAGAATCATGGAATGTTTATAGGACTAGTATTGCTTATAGCTGCTATTTTAATTCCAATTGCAAATGGAAAGGTTACATCTACAAATATAAAAAATGTATTTACTTCTTGGGTTGGTATGGCAGCATTATTAGTTTCCCTATTTACTACCTATTTAAGTGGACTTGGACTACAGTATCTTACTGTTCAAGGTCATGGTGATGTAATGCCAGCCCTAATATTAGGTGCAGTAATAGCTGCTGCTTTTCTGGGTGGAGTACCAGTAGGACCCCTGATTACTTCTGGCATACTTGCATTGGGACTCAAGTTATTTCATAGATAATATGAACTCATGGAAGTTATAAAAAACAGCAATATTAATTATAACAAATTATCATACCAAATAAAAAGAAAAATATTAACTTTTTCAAATAAAATCTGTAAAAATCTATCAAAACCGTCTTATAAATTTATTACACAGATGATTTATGGAATTCTAGAAAATCAAACTATACTCCTGAGTGATATATCAAGGGCGCTTAAAGAAAATATCTCTTTAAAAAAGACCATTGAAAGGCTTTCCAATAATCTTAAGACTTTTGATAAACACAATGCGATAATAGATAACTACATTTCCGAGATAAAACCATACATTGGTGATGATACTGTATTTTGTGTTGATGGTTCTGAAATTACTAAAAGAAACAGTAAAGTTCTAGAAGCCATGGGTAAAGTTCGTGATGGAAGTACTGGTGAAACTAATATTAACGGGTATAATTGCTTTGAAATAGCTGCATTGACAAGTAAATACAATATGCCTGTCTCGGTATACTCAAAAATATATTCAAATGCAGAAACTGATTTTGTAAGTGAAAACGAAGAAGTTTTAGAGGGCTTAAATTTTATAAGGGAACATTTGGGCAGTAAAGGTATCAGGGCTCTCGACAGGGGTTTTGACGGTAAAAAATTCTATAGATATTTCATAAATAGTGACGAGGCTTTTGTTATAAGGGCTAAATGCAACAGAAATGTCATCCATAACGGTAAATCTATTAATATATTAAAACTTGCTAATAAATATCATGGAAGATTTTCAACTATAGTAAGAAACAAAGCCGGCAAAGTAAAGAAATGTAAGTTTAGTTTTATATCTATTGCCCTGCCGGACATTCCTGATAAACCACTTACTCTTGTAGTAATAAGAGGTTTCGGAAAAGTTCCCGTGATGCTTATCAGCAGTATTAAACCCGATGATAAGAGATTAACACTCACGATAATTCAAGTTTATCTCAAAAGATGGAGGATAGAAGAGTACTTCAGATTTAAGAAACAGCAGTTTGATTTTGAAAATATAAGGGTAAGAAGTTTGAATTCCATAAGAACTATGAATTTATTATTATCCTTAATTGTAGGTTTCATTGCCATGCTTTCAGAAAAAAAGGGAGAAAGTATACTAAGTATATTAATACAAAAGCTTTCCAATCGAATTTATAAAATACCAGACTTTGATTATTATGCAGTAGCCGATGGTATTTATTCAATATTAAAAAAGACACTTACTGGAATTAAGAGTTTTATGAAACCAGTTTTAAAAACCAAGGCCCCACAACAACTATTTATAGCTGAAGCATTAGAATTATAGGTCCAGGTATATTTGAAATAATTTATTTTGGGGAAACTCTAATCAAAAATGTATTGACAGTATTTAATATTATTGGTATACTATATACTATAATTTTAAATGGTAGATGAACTTATTAAGAGAGATGGAGGGAAAGGCCCTATGAAGTCCGGCAACCAGTATTGATCAATACATTGGTGCTAATTCCTGCAGCAGGTAGCTGAAAAATGAGGGAATTCATTGAGAAAAACTCAGGAACTTTCCCTGAGTTTTATTTTATGAATTAAACACAAATAATTTTTAAAAGTTGACCAGAAAAACTGGAGACTAAATTTTGTTTTATAGAATTTAGTCTCTTTTTTTGTCCTATATGTATTTGGCTGTTGAATTCTGAAAGAAAGGGGGAGAGTCAATTATATGATAAGTGTGAGGAATTTAAGCAAGACATTTAGTACTCCAAAGGGAGATATTCAGGTGCTAACAGATATAAATCTGGAAGTTGAAAGGGGAGATATTTTTGGAATAATAGGGTTTAGTGGGGCCGGCAAATCTACCATGATACGCTGTCTCAACAGACTTGAAGAACCTACTTCGGGGACTGTTATAATTGGAGGCAAAAATATAACTGCCATGAATAAGGATGAGCTCAGAGAAGCCAGGAAAAAAATAGGAATAATATTTCAGGACTTCAATTTGTTTGACTCAATGACTGTATATAAAAATGTGGCCTTTCCACTTACAATATCAGGTTATCCTGAGGAAAAAGTGAAGGAAAGGGTGCATGAAATACTGAATCTAGTGGATTTAAGTGACAAAGTTGATTATTATCCTGCTCAGTTGAGCGGTGGTCAAAAACAGAGGGTTGGCATAGCCCGGGCACTTGCCAATGAACCAGATGTACTTTTAAGTGACGAGGCCACTTCTGCCCTTGATCCACAGACTACTTATTCTATATTAGAACTTTTAAGAGATATAAATAGAAAACTCAATTTAACCATTCTGCTTATAACACACGAGTTGGATGTTGTTAAATATATATGCAATAATATGGCAGTGATTGAAGAAGGAAGAATTGTAGAAGTAGGAAGTACAAATTCAGTATTTTTAAATCCTAAAAGTGATACTGCTAAAAAGTTTGTACAGATAATGAGAAATTTCAATATAAATTCTGGTTGTCCTGGAGGTGAGGTAATATGACTGATGATTTTAAAATGCTGATTTTAAAAGGACTGTCAGAAACTATAGAAATGGTGATTATAACAGGCTGTATAGCACTTCTCATAGGTATGCCTCTTGGAATTATATTGGTGGTTACTAAAAAAGGACATATTTTGGAACATGAAAAATTGAATAGGGTGCTGGCCACTATAGTAAATGCCATAAGATCCCTTCCATCTATAATACTGATTGTAGTTTTATTGCCGCTGGCCAGATTGATTGTTGGGACCACACTGGGAATGAAAGCAGCGATTGTCCCAATATCCATAGGAATAGCACCTTTTTTGGCCAGAATTATTGAGACATCCATAGAAGAAGTGGAATGGGGAAAGATTGAAGCGGCTCTTGCTGTGGGAGCAAAACCTTTTCAGATCATATTGAAAGTTCTAATACCAGAGGCACTGCCTTCCCTCATAAGAGGAATTACAATTTCCATGATATCCATTATTGAATTTACTGCTGTAGCTGGAGCTATAGGAGCAGGAGGGCTTGGAAGTCTGGCAATACGTTTTGGATATGAAAGATTTCGTAAAGATATTATGGTAGCTACTGTTGTACTGCTTATATGTCTTGTGCAGTTCATACAGTTTTCAGGAGACCATATTTCTAGATATGTAAATAAAAAAAGGTATAAATTTGATTGATTTTTTTAAGGGAGATGAATTAATATGAAAAAGAAAAGTGTAATATCATTAGTACTGGCAATAGCCGTAGGAGTGCTTTCAGGCTGCGGTAATGGAGGCAGTTCAAATAGTACAAGCAACGGGAGCAGTAAGGACAAAAGCGTTACAGTGAAGATAGGTGCGGCAGCAGTGCCCCATGCAGAAATATTGAATCATATAAAGCCGACACTTGCAAAAGAGGGAATTGATTTACAGGTAGTGGTACTGGATGATGAGGATCAGTTGAATCCAGCTCTGCAGGAAAAGCAGATAGATGCAAATTATTTTCAGCATTTGCCTTATCTAGAGTCTGTAGCCAAGGAAAAAGGGTATGATTTTGCTGTAGCTGGAAAAGTTCATGTGGAACCAATAGGTTTTTACTCTGATAAAATTAAATCCAAAAGTGAACTTAAAAATGGTGCTAAAATTGCCATACCTAATAATCCATCCAATGAGTACAGGGCGCTGGAACTTCTTCAGGAGCAGGGTCTGATTAAATTAAAATCAGGAATAGCTAACTATAGTGCTACGCCTTCAGATATTGTTGAAAATTCAAAGAACCTGCAGTTTGTTGAAGTGGATGCAGCTCAGCTTCCTAGAGTACTACCTGATGTAGATGGTTCTGTAATAAATACAAATTTAGTACTTGAAGCAAAATTGGATCCCAATAAAGCATTATTTAGAGAAGATAGTAAATCGCCTTATGCAAATTTAATCGTTGTGAGAAAGGGTGATGAAAATAAAAAGGAAATAAAAGCCATAGTAAAAGCACTTAATTCAGATGATGTAAGGAATTTTATAAAGGAAAAATATGGAGTTGCAGTAGTACCGGCTTTTTAAGATGGAGGTATAAGTATTGAGTATTAATATAAAATCTCCAGAAGTGGAGATAAGAGAATCCAGATTGGGTTCAATTACAGGATTTGCTGGAAATGCTAAAGAATTGTGCAGGGCTTCTAAAGGTGGCAAATTATGTGACAGAAGAAGAAGTTTTAGCCAGTGCCTTGGGTGCAGCTCAGGAAATGCGCTGTGCCAGCTGGCTATGATACAGGATGCAGTGGTGATAAACCACGCGCCCATAGGATGTTCTGCTGATTTTCAGGATTATAATTTTACAAACAGGGTAGGACAGGTAAAGAGAAATATGCATTTGAGAAATGCCAGATTGTTAAATACCAATTTACAGGAAAAAGATATGATTTATGGTGGTATTTTTAAATTGGAGGAAGCTATACGGGAAGCTTATAAAAGATTTAATCCCAGGGCAATTTTTGTAACTGCATCCTGTGCTTCCGGAATTATTGGAGACGATGTAGAAGGGGTAACTGATAAATTACAGGGAGAATTGAAAATACCCGTGGTATATATATCCTGTGAAGGATTTAGATCGAAGATTTGGACAACAGGTTTTGATGCTGCATATCATGGTATTTTGAGGAAAATTGTCAAACCACCTGTTAAAAAAAGAAATGATGTTATAAATGTAATTAATTTTTGGGGGAGCGATATATTCACCGATTTATTTGGCCGCATAGGATTGAAACCAAATTATATTGTCCCTTTTTCAACTATAGATAAACTGGAAAGCATATCTGAAGCTGCAGCTACTGTTCAAATATGTCCCACACTTGGGACATATTTGGCTGCCGGCCTGGAGCAGGAATACGGTGTAACAGAGATCAAATCGCCGCCTCCTTATGGGATAGATGGCACGGATATATGGTTTAGAGAGCTTGGAAAAGCTACTGGCAGGGAAAGAAAAGTGGAGGAACTTATAAAGTCCGAGAAAGATAAAATTGCTCCAGACCTTGAAAGACTTAGAAATGAATTGGAGGGCAAAAGAGTATATGTAACTGCAGGAGCAGCTCATGGACACAGTCTAATAGCTCTTTTGAAGGAGCTTCACATGGATGTAGTGGGAGCAGCTGTATTTCACCATGATCCCTGTTATGACGATAGGAGTTCCAAAAGTGATAGTTTAGGTCATGTAGTGAAAAGTTATGGAGATATTGCAAATTTTGATATCTGCAACAAACAGCCTTTTGAACTGGTGAATGTACTTAACAGGTTAAAACCAGATCTTCTGGTAGCAAGACACGGTGGAATGTCTTCATGGGGGCCAAAGCTTGGCATACCTACGTTTTTAATGGGTGATGAGCAGTTTGGACTGGGATATGAAGGGCTTATAAACTATGGCAATAAGATAATTGATGTACTTGCCACTAAAGAGTTTGTAAGCAGTATTGCCAGTCATTGTGAACTTCCATATACTGATTGGTGGATGAATCAGGATCCTTATAGTTTTCTGGGAGGTGGTAATAATGGCAAAAACGGTTAATATAGTGGAACAGCCAAGACATTACTGTGCACTTGGAGCAGAGCAGTCCGTACTGGCTATCAAGAAAGCTATTCCTATAATACACTCTGGTCCAGGCTGTGGAATTAAACTTCACGATGGGCTGAGCGTTGCATCTGGGTATCAGGGCATAGGCTATTCCGGAGGAAGCTGCGTTCCCTGTACCAATACCACAGAAAGAGAAGTTGTGTTTGGAGGAGAAAATAGGTTGAGGCAAGTAATAGATGGGTCTTTAAAAGTTTTAAAGGGCGATCTATTTGTGGTTTTAACAGGATGTACTTCCGACATAATAGGAGATGATATAGGTCAGGTGGTAAGCGAATATAAAGATAATGGAATTCCAATAGTTTATGCTGAAACGGGTGGATTTAAGGGAAGTAATTTTAAAGGACATGAAATAGTTATTAAGGCTATTATTGATCAATTTGTAGGTGAAAAAAAACCGCAGGTAAAAAAGGGACTTGTAAATGTTTGGTCTGTGCTGCCTTATCAGGACTCATTTTGGACAGGTAATTTAATGGAGATAAAAAAATTACTTCAGGGAATAGGTCTTGAAGTGAATATACTTTTTGGCACAGAGTCAAATGGAGTGGATGAATGGAAGACAATTCCCGATGCTCAATTTAATCTGGTTCTTTCACCCTGGGTGGGACTGGATATTGCAAAACACCTGAAGGAAAAATATGGCACTCCCTATCTGCATTATCCTGTGCTTCCAATAGGAGCAAGAGAAACCAGCAATTTTTTGAGAACTGTTGCAGAGTTTGCACAGCTGGATAAAAAGAAGGTTGAGGACTTTATAAGTGGAGAGGAAAAGAGATTTTATTATTATATTGAAAGATCACTGGACTTTTTTATAGAATTTAGATATGATATGGCAGATAGGTTTTTTAATATAACGGATTCTTTTTATGCACTGGGAATAAGCAAATTTCTGGTGAATGAGCTTGGAATTGTTCCGGGAGAGCAGTATATTACAGATGATACTCCGGAAGAATATAGAGGTGAAATAGAAAATGAATTTGGGCACTTGTCTGAATCTGTTTCATCCAGGGTTGTATTTGAAATAGACGGAGGCAAAATACATGAGAGATTGAGAAAATACCCCCATGGCAATTATAAGCCTCTGATTTTGGGAAGTTCCTGGGACAAAGACATAGCTTCAGAGTTAAATGGATTCTGGATAAATATATCTCTTCCGGTTATGCATAGGTTGGTATTAAACAGAGGCTATATTGGATACGATGGAGGATTGACCCTGGCGGAGGATATATACAGCAACATACTCGCAACTTATAAGTAATAGAAGGAAGTCTATTATGATGAAAGAAAAAGTAAAAATATTGGGTATAAAAGAAAAAAGCTTGAAACTGATAAGAGAATTGGATGGTGAAGATGGATTTTATCCCTTCAACTCTGAAGGGGATCTGGATAAAGAGGAAAAGATCATTCCTACATCCAGTTCTCATAATTGTGGCGGAAGGTGTATTATAAAAGTCCATGTGAAAAAAAATAGAATTGTCAGAATATCCACCGAAGACGACATTCCGGATACTGAAAAGATTCCACAGCTCAGAGGGTGTTTGAGATGCCGAGCTTATCGCAATCACATGTACAATTGTGATAGATTGAAATATCCTATGAAACGCAGGGGCAAACGCGGAGAAGGCAGGTTTGAACCCATAAGCTGGGATGAAGCATTGGATAATATTGCAGATAATTTGAAAAGAATTATGCATAAGTATGGACCTGACTCAATATATGTCCAATATGCCACCGGAAATGAAGGCAGGCTTTCGGAGAATGTGTGGATAAAGCGGCTTCTTGGAATGTATGGAGGGTATCTGTCCTATTATGGAACCTATAGTACGGCTTGTACTCAGGCAGCTACTCCCTATACTTTTGGCACAATATATACGGGAAACAGCAGGGAAGACTGGGTGAATTCGAAGCTTATAATTCTCCTTGGATTTAATCCGGCAGATACCATACATGGTACAAATACCGCCTATTATCTTAAGATGGCAAAAAATGCAGGAGCCAGAATAATAAGTATTGACCCGATTTATTCAAATACAGCAGTTGCCCTTGCAGATGAATGGATTCCAATTAGACCCACTACGGATAATGCACTGCTTGATGCAATGGCTTATATTATGATTACTGAAAATTTGCAAGATCAGCATTTTCTGGATAAGTACTGTATTGGATTTGATGAAAATCATATGCCGCCGGGCATTCCCTATGGAAATTCCTATAAAAGCTATGTCCTTGGGAAAGGCAGTGATAGGATACCTAAAACTCCTATTTGGGCAGAGGCTATTACAGGGATACCAAGAGAAACTATAGTCAGACTGGCAAAAGAGTATGCCTTGGATAAACCCGGAGCACTGATACAGGGATTTGGTCCACAAAGACATGCTTATGGAGAACAGGTGGTTAGAGGGGGAACTGTTTTAGCTGCCATGACAGGCAATATAGGTATTAGTGGAGGCTGGGCGTCTGGAACGGGATATCCGGTGAGAGAAGCATATGTGGCGTCAATTCCTCACTACAATCCCAATAAAAGCAAAATTTCCATGTTCAGCTGGCCTGATGCCATAGTGAGAGGGAAGGGAATGGGAGCTGATTTAAGCGTCAAGGGGACAGAGAAATTGTCCTCAAGTATAAAATTCATATTCAATTTAGGCGGAAACTGTCTAGTAAATCAACATACGGATTCAAATGCTGCCGCAGAGCTTCTGAAAAACCAGGAGCTGGTAAAATTTATTGTGACAAGTGATCATTTTCTCACTGCAAGTGCCAGGTTTTCAGATATAATACTGCCTTCAGATGATATGCTGGAAAGGGAAGACATAGTCACACCCTGGGGATTTGGTGATTATGTACTGTTTATGAACAAGGCCGTGGATACTGTTTTTCAATGCAGAAATGGATATGACTGGATAAGTGATTTATCTAAAAGGCTTGGACTTTTAGATAAATTTACGGAAGGAAAGTCATTGGATGAATGGATAGAATATATGGTTGAAAAAACAGCCGAGAAAAACCCTGGCTTTCCCAGTTGTGAAGAATTCAAGAAAAAAGGGGTATACCGGTGGATTTATGAAAAGCCCAGCATTGCTTTTAAAAAGCAAATCCAAGAGTCTGAAGCTAACCCCTTTCCAACGCCCTCCGGCAAAATAGAAATATTTTCACCTGGATTGTGGGAAATGGACAATCACAGGGAAATTCCGGCAGTTCCCAAGTATATTTCTGCCTGGGAGGGACCGGAGGATTCTCTCGCAGGAAAATATCCTATACAGTGTATAGGCCATCATTCTAAGAGAAGGGTTCATTCTACCTTTGACAATGACAGCTGGATGGAGGAGGTGGATCCACAAAAGATTTTTGTAAATTGTGAAGATGCCAAATCAAGGGGCATTGAGGATGGGGATATGGTCAAGGTATATAATGACAGAGGTGCCATGATTTTACCTGTGAAAATTACCAGCAGAATTATGCCGGGAGTTGCTTCCATACCCCAGGGAGGCTGGTGGACTCCGGATGAAAAGGGAATTGACAGGAGAGGGTGTATAAATGTTTTAACCAGGTATAAGCCAACGCCTCTGGCTTTCGGGAATCCATCCCATACAAGCCTGGTTGAGATAGAAAAAGTGGATTGAGGGAAGGAGCTTTAACAAGATGTGCACACAGCTGGCATTTTATTTTGAGCAAAAAAACTGTACAGGATGTAATACCTGCAAAATAGCCTGCAAAGATAAAAATAACCTGGAAGCAGGCCAGAATTTCAGAAATGTGTATGAGGTGTCCGGTGGCAGTTACATAAAAAGGGGAAAAGCAGTTATACCAAAGGTATACGCTTTCTGGATTTCAATAAGCTGCAATCACTGTGTTGATCCCGCCTGTGTAAAGGCATGCCCTGTGAAAGCGATTAAAAAGAGAAAAAAAGATGGAATTGTATATATTTGTGAAGATCTGTGCACAGGGTGCCGCAGTTGTATTAAGGCATGTCCATATAAAGCACCTCAATATGACCCCGGCACTAAAAAAGTTAAAAAATGTGATTTCTGCATGGATTTGATAGACAAAGGTAAACCCCCTGTCTGTGTAGCTGCCTGCCCCATGCGGGTTTTGAATTATGGAGATCTGAATTTTCTTAAAGCAAGATATGGGAATATATGTAAAGTACGGGGAATGCCTGAAGGAAATGCTACAAAGCCCGCTTTGGTAATCACTCCCCATAGAGATGCTTTAAAAAAATAAGGAGAATTTTTTATAATGGACAGTATAAAATTGTGGTTTATGGAAAGAGAAGCTGTATATTCTACGCTGGCTCTTTTTTATAGAGATAATTTGAGCAGAGGTTTGAAAATTTTAAAAGAAACTGATTTACTGGAAAAGCTTTCCGAATATGAAGATGATATTGACTTATCTGGTAAAGCCAAGGTAATATCAGGCGAGATGGGTGGTAATAAATTTAATCCTGGATATGAAAAAGAGTTATGGGAAGATTACCAGAGATTGTTTGTTGGGCCGGGACGTATTTTGGCACCTCCCTGGGAATCCGTATATGAGAGCAGGGATAGGCTTATTTTTGGAAAATCGGAGCTTTCCGTAAGGGAGTTCTATCATCAATTTGGTTTAGAGGTAAATCCCAGGGAGGCGGCAGATCATCTTGCCTTTGAACTGTCTTTTATGGCAAGGCTCTGCAGTATTGAAACATGCAGCGATTTTCAGAAAGTATTGGAAGTTTTGACAGTAATGGAAAATTTCCTAAAAGAACATTTGTGCAAATGGGTTCCGGCCTGGAGAAATTGCGTCAATTCCAATGCTAAAATTGGATTCTGGATTGAACTTTCAAATATCACAGAAGCCTGGGTAATGAAAGATTTGAAAGAAATAGAAAAAATTATTAAAAATAAGTAAAAGTAGGATATGTTTTTATTGAAAATATATCTTTTAGGATGTATTATTAATGTATAATGAAAATTTATAT